>CBEVTG010000167.1:0-5175 GCA_965552745.1 uncultured bacterium | reverse complement strand
GGCCGCCGCCCGCCCCGGCGCAGGCCCCGCGCCGCGTCTGCACACCGCGGACCGCGCTGGAAGCAGATCCTGCCCCACCTGCGGCGGCGCCGCGAGGTGGTCATTTCGACTCATGTCAACCCGGACGGTGACGGCCTGGGTTCGCAGCTGGCCCTGGCGGCCTATTTGAAGCAGCGCGGCCTGCGCGTTGCCATCGTCAACTCCGATCCAGTGCCGAAACCGTATCGCTTCATGGACCCCCGCCGCGAGATCCTGACCGCCCGGGATCCCGCAGCCCGCCGTGCCATGGACGCCTGTGAGCTTCTGTTCGCGGTCGACAACGGCACGTTGTCGCGCATGGGAGATCTGGAGGACTGGATCCGCGAGACTCCGGCTTTCAAGATCTGCATTGACCATCACGCGTCACAGGACGACATCTGGGATCTGCGGCTGATTGACGAGGGAGCCTGCTCGACCGGAACCCTCATTTACCAGATGATCCGCGCGCTGGGGGCCAGGCTCAACCCCGCCCAGGCGCTGGCCATCTATGTGGCCCTGATCACGGACACCGGTTATTTCCGCTTCAGCCGAACCGATGCCTCCACGTACCGGTTGGCCGCCGACCTGCTTGACGCAGGCGTCGATCCGATCTGGGTGTATCATGAAGTTTACGAAAAGAATTCGCTGGCCTACCTCCGTCTGCTCGGAACAGCGCTCCACCAGGTGAATACCGGGTGTGGCGGGAGGCTCAGTTGGGTGTCTCTGTCTCGACGGCAAATTGAAGAGGTGGATGCCGGAGAGGAGGATACCTCCGAAATTGTTAACTCCCTGCTGACTTTGAACGGAATAAAAATGGCTTTACTATTCAAGGAGATGCCAGCGCAGAAGACGAAGGTGAGCCTGCGCTCGAAAGGTGAGATAGACGTCAACGCGCTGGCCCGCCGGCTTGGAGGAGGCGGGCACCGTAACGCGGCGGGCATCCTGATGGCCGAGCCCCTGGAACGCGGCGTCGAGAAGGTTCTTGAGCAGGCCCGGCGCCTGCTGGCCACGGAGCCATGAACGGAGCCGAGTGTGAGACCCCGGGTTGGAGTGCTGCTGAGCGGCTGCGGAGCCTACGACGGATCGGACCTGCACGAATCAGTGCTCACCCTGCTGGCCCTGGAACGCCGGGGCGCGCGCCCCGTCTGCATCGCCCCTGACATTCCACAACTCGATGTGGTAGATCACCTCTCAGGCCAGATCCGAGAGGACGAACAGCGCGTTGTACGGGATGAAGCTGGCCGCATCGCCCGCGGCAAGTTGGAAACTCCCTCTCCCGGCGTGTACGGAACGCTTCAGGCCCTGATCCTGATCGGCGGATTCGGGGTCGTCAAGAACCTCATGAGTGGATTCGCCAGGAAAGGGGAAGGGCGTCACGTTGATCCCTCCGTGCTGGCCATGCTCCAGAGCCTGCACGGGGAAAAGCGGCCCGTAGGGGCGGTGGGACTGGGGAAAACCCTACTGACAGCCTTCCTGGAGGCCGATCCATTCGAAGGCGCGGAGTTGAACCCCGCCGATCAGATCCGGGACGATCCCGGCCGCCGCCTCTACTACGCGCCCGGATTCCTGGGCTCGGGCGAGTTGTCCGCCGTGGCCGAGGGGATCGACCGCATGGTGGAGGCGATACTTTCATCCGGCCTGCGGGTGAACGAATGAAGGTCAGGGTGCAGCTGTTTGCCTCTTACCGCGAAGCGCTGGGCAAGGAGTGGATCGAGCAGGAGCTCCCGGCCGGGGCCCGGGTGCAGGATTTACTCGAGGCGATCGAAACCCGCCACGGGCTGGCCCTATCCCCCGGGCGAGCCCTCGTGGCGCGCAACCTGGAGTACGTGGGACCCCAGACAGCATTGAAAGAAGGAGATGAGCTGGTCCTCCTTCCGCCGCTCAGCGGAGGAACCTGATGATCGCCCGCATCGTCCAGGAACCGGTCAATCTGGAGGAACTCGTGAGGCAGGTGCAGCGTCCCGAGTGCGGGGCTGTCGGCACCTTCCTGGGTGTGGTTCGCGAGCCGAACCTCGGACACCGCACCCTTTATATCGACTACCACGCGTACCCGGAAATGGCGCAGAAGGTGATGGTGGAGATCGCCGGTGAGGTGGCGGCACGCTGGGATATCGGGGAGGTGGCGATCGTCCACCGGATCGGGCGGCTGGCGGTCGGCGAGGCGAGTGTGGCGATCGTGGTTTCGGCGCCCCACCGCGCGGCTGCGCTCGAGGCGACCGGCTACGCGATTGAAGAGCTCAAGAAGCGGGTTCCGGTCTGGAAAAAGGAGGCTTTCGAGGGGGGCGAGACCTGGATCGAGGGGGATTCGGCGGCCGCCCCGCCGTGCGGCCCCGCGGGCGGGGCACGTGGTAAGATCCGTAAAGGACGCTCGGCAGGATGAGCCGATGACTTCAGACCGTTGGGGCACGCGGAGCTATACATGCGGGCCTTTTCAGACCAACGTTTACATGCTGGTCGACACTGCGCGACGCGAAGCGTGGCTGGTGGATCCAGCGCCCGGCAGCGAGCCGATCCTGGAGGAGATCAAGAAAGAGGGACTGACCTTGAAAGTCATCCTGAACACTCATGCCCACCTGGACCATATCTTCCACAACCGGCTCTTCAAGGAGAGCACCGGGGCGGAAATCTGGATCCACTCTGAGGACGTGCCGTTCCTGGAAGCGGCCGAGGATCAGGGGCGTATGTTCGGGGTTCAGGTTCCGTCCTCTCCGCCTCCCGATCGGATCTTGT
Organism: uncultured bacterium; assembly: GCA_965552745.1. Taxonomy (GTDB): domain Bacteria; phylum Acidobacteriota; class Polarisedimenticolia; order JAPUKU01; family JAPUKU01; genus JAPUKU01. The sequence continues at coordinate 2,427 of CBEVTG010000167.1, read as the reverse complement.
CGGACGGAGAGCGATTGCAGTTTGCCGACCTCGAGTTTGAAGTCATCCATACCCCGGGACACACTCCCGGCGGCGTTTGTCTCTACACCCCAGGCCTGCTGGTGGCCGGCGACACGTTGTTCGCTGGTTCCATCGGCAGGACTGACCTGCCTGGCGGCTCATACAGCACTCTGATCCGGTCGGTCCAGGACCGCCTGCTGCCGCTGCCGGACGCCACGCGCGTCCTCAGCGGGCACGGCCCGGAGACCACGATCGGCAGTGAGCGCAGGGCAAACCCGTTCATCCTGCAGCCGGAAGCTTACGGTTCCATCGGCTGAGATCCGGGACGAACGGTAGCGCCCTGTAAAGGAGTCCGCTATGAACTGGATTCTACAAGTCGCGATCTGGATTGTGGCCGCCGCCCTTGGCGCCGGGGTCGGGTGGCTCGTCAACCTGAGAGCCGTCCGTCAGCGCCGCGAGGTGGCGCGCCTGGACGCCGAGCGCTTGATCGAAGAAGCCCGCCGCGAGGCAAAGCGCCACCGGCGCGCCGCTCAGATTCAGGCGCGCGAGGAGATCATGCGCTCGCGGCGCCGGGCCGAGAATGAATTCCGCAACCGCCAGAAGAACCTGGTGCGCCAGCAACGCAGCCACGAGGATCGGGAGCGCACGGTGCGGGATCAGCTCACCGCCACCAAGAAGAGGGACGAAGCCCTGCAGGCCCGGGAGGAGGCTTTGCGGAAGGCCGAGCACGCGTGCCAGGAGCAGCGCCATCGGGTGCGGCGCCTGGTCGAGGAGCAGAACACCAAGTTGGAGCGCGTTAGCGGTCTGTCCCAGGAGGAAGCCCGGCGCCAGCTTCTGGCCAACCTGCGCAGCGAGGCACGCTTCGAAGCCGGGCACATGATCAAGGAGATCAAGGACGAGGCGCAGCGCGTCGCAGAGCACGAGTCCCGAAAAATCCTGGCGCTGGCGATCGAGCGCTGCGCGTCCGAGTTCACGGGTGAGAAGGCCGTGTCTTCAGTGCACATTTCGGGCGACAAGATCAAGGGACGCCTCATCGGTCACGAGGGCAAGAACATCCGCGCTTTTGAGGCCGCCACCGGCATTCAGCTCATCGTCGACGAAAACCCGGACACCGTGCTGCTTTCCGGGTTCAACCCCATCAAGCGGGAGGTGGCCCGGCTGACACTTGAACGGCTCATCCGCGACGGAAATGTCACTCCCCGGCGCGTCGAGGATCTGGCCAAGCGCATGAAAGAGAAGGTGGAAGAATCGATCGCACGCGCCGGCAAGGAGACGGTGCGCGATCTGAACATCCAGAAACTTCACCCGGATCTGGTGCAGCTGCTCGGGCGCCTGAAGTTCCGCTGGTCGTACGGGCAGAACGTGCTGGAGCATTCGAAGGAAGTAGCCCGGCTGACGAGCATCATGGCCAGCGAGCTGGGCCTCGACGGCACGCTCGCCAAGAGAGCGGGTCTGCTTCACGACATCGGCAAGGCCATCGATTACGAACAGGAGGGAACACATCCGGAGATCGGAGCCGAGTACGCGACCCGGTGCAAAGAGGCTGAGGAAGTGATCAACGCCATCGCCTCGCACCATGAGGACGTGGAGGTAACGTCGCCGATCTCGGTTCTGGTTTCCGCAGCGGATGCGGTCTCGGGCTCACGCCCGGGGGCGCGGCGCAAGACGATGGTGGATTACGTGCGGCGGGTCGAGAAGCTGGAGTCAATTGCCGACTCCATGGAGGGCGTGGAGCACTCGTACGCCATCCAGGCGGGGCGGGAAATCCGGGTCATCGCCAAGAGCAAGCTGGTGGATGACGCGCACACGGAACTGCTGGCCTCGGAGCTGGCCCAGCGGATTCAGAAAGAGATGGAATTCCCGGGCCGCATCAAGGTGACCGTCATCCACGAGATGCGCACCACCGACTACGCGCGCTAAAGCTGCTGATCTTCCCTGGGGGGACGGGGTGAATCGAAGACGCCGCCGTCGATCGCCTGATTGGGGATGAAGTCGATGATCTCCAGGCGACTCGTTCCGTCGCCGTCTACTGACACATACGGGATCCAGGTTCGATCAACCTGGCGGAAATCAGAGAACCTGCGGCGACCGATGGCGACATCCGGCTCGCTGTACATGGCGATATCCTTCTGCAGTATCCGGCGCGTCTCGGCGTCAATGTAAAGCGTCTTGATCTTGCCGCTCGGCCGCGTCACCCGAATGACATCAACCGCCCGGCCGTCCAGCGTCTGTTCGCCCTCGTAGGAGAGATGGTTTTTCTCATCGAGGTGGCTGAGGGGTTCGTTGATGTCGCGTACCAGGTCATCGAAGTAACGGTTCATGGAGCGGGGTGCGATGGTCACGCCGCCGCCCGTCTCGGCCAGGTCGTGCCAGCCGTAGCGACCGTTAAAGGCCATGATCGAATGACCCTGCTGTCCATCCTCCTCG
>CBEVTG010000166.1:0-5240 GCA_965552745.1 uncultured bacterium | reverse complement strand
GAACCCCTCGGAGGATACCTTTACCAGCGCCTTGCCGGAGTCTCTCCTCGATTGCAGATAGATCAGGAGACGACCCCAATAGGTTTCCCTGTGAGCAGCCTTGTAGTCTTCATGTCGATCAGCGGGGGATGACCGGGAGGGTGAACCGCGACGGGTGAGCTGCATCGTGGAGGATCGTCTGTTGGGCGGTGACCATCCGATCCGAGGTTCCGAACGGCTCGCCGGTGTTCGGGTTTCGATCGAAGACGGGAAACCGGCTCGATGAGATCAGCACCCGGACACGGTGACCCTTCCTGAACAGGTTGCTGGTGACCATTCCAGAAATTGAGAGCTCCGTCGGTTCTCCCGGCGTCAGAAGCTCGGCCTCTGCTTCGGAGTTTCGGTAGCGAGCCCGGAGATATCCGGCCTCCATCGGGATGATGTTGTAGGCTTTTCCATCCGGGTGGACATCCAGGAGCATCACCCCGAAGTCGGTGTCGGAGGCACTGCTGCTGATCCAGAGGGTCGCGGTGATCGGCCCGGTTATCTCCAGATCTTCCTCGAGGGGCGGAGTGCTGTAGACGAGCACATCCTGCCGCTCCTGGATTTCTGCGTGGTCGAAAGGCCCGCCGCGCTCGAACCCCTCGATGATCAACGGCTCTCGTGGATCGTAGTCGTAGCGGTCGGCCGGCTCGTCCACCGGAGGGGTCTCGATCGATAGCCGTCCGTCGCCGGTGGCCTTGTTGGCGAGCCCCCCGCTCCTCAGATAGTAGGAAACGTATTGGGTCCGCTCGAGCGGCCATTCCCATTCGTCACGCCAGACGTTCTCGCCCATGACGAAGATCCGTACGGGAGGTTCGCTGTCGGGTGCTCCGTGCCCTTCCTTCAGCCATCGATCGTGCCAGCGGAAAACCAGGCCGTAATAGTCGAAGGTGGCGTTGGGGCCGAAATCGAGCTCCGTCACGCCCGTCTCGTTCTCCTGGGGATCTCCATGGTCCCATGGTCCCATGATCAAGCGCTGCCCCCGGCGCGCTTTCGCGGTCGCCCCGTTCTTTCGCATCCCAGTGAAGTTGGCAATGGCGCCGAGCGGGCCGTAGTTGTTGTCGTACCAGCCGGAGAAGTTGAGCGCGGGGACCTTGATGCGCTCATGCGCCGCTGTTACATCCGCAAACGCCCAGTAGGGGCCATCGTCGGGATGGCGAAGCCAGTCATAGTACCAGGGGGCGATCTGCCGCAGCTCCGGAAGATCGACGAGCGGCACGTACTCCATCCACTCCCACTTTAGCCGGTCCCACGCCTTCCTGGCATCCTGCCAGTTGTTGGGACCCGGCAGGCCTTCACGCCTGCGGATGTCCGGTGCGATGTTGACCATGATCCAGTAGAGCCAGCTGTGATCCCAGGCCCCGCCGTGGTAGAAGAAGTGGCGTCCCGAAGCGAACGTCATGGACGGTAAGATCGACACCAGGTGGGGTGGCGCTTCCATGGCGGCCAGCCACTGGACCGCACCCCGGTACGACCGGCCGAAAGTACCGACGCGGCCGTTACTCCAGCTCTGGGCCGCGGCCCACTCGATCGTGTCGTAGCCGTCAACTCCCTCCTGGTGGTAGGGGAGGAACTCTCCCTCCGAATGGTATCGACCCCGGACGTCTTGCACGACCAGGGCGTACCCTTCACGCGGGGCGCGGCTCACGGTCGGTTCTCCGCCTCCCTCGAGGAGGCCATCCTTGCCATACGGAGTGCGGTAGACGAGCGTCGGAAACTTTCCTCCGGTGTTCGGGCGATACACGTCGGCGCGCAGAACGATTCCGTCGCGCATCGGGACGGGCACGTTATGTTCCACGACCATGTTTGGGAATTCGCTCAGGACCGGCTGCACACCTTCCCGGGCGGGACTCCGGGGGGTGTCAGCGAGGCAGGAGGACTGAAGAAGAACCAGGCCCGCGAAAATCAGCTCCAGCGGTTTCCGCTTGGCGTCAGACATGGGACCGAGGGTACAATAAGCGCCCTTTGCTCAGCCACAGGAAAGCTCGATCCTTGGGAGAAATATGACGTTCAACGGACGGGAAGTGGATTGGCCAATGTTTGCGTTCACGCTGGTGATCCTGCTGGCGGCCTCTCTTCCTCTGGCCATGGATCCGGAGCGGGGGGGAGAGATCATCAACGGGGTCTACTCGTTCGTGACTCTGAACTTCGGCGTCTTCCTGCTGTGGGCAAGCATAGGGTTCCTCGTCTTTGTCCTGTTCCTGGCGTTCGGCCGGTACGGTCGTGTGAAGCTTGGGCGCGCCGATGAGCCACCCGAATTCTCCGAGGGAAGCTGGGCCTCGATGGTATTCTGCGCGGGAGTCGCCTCCGGGCTGTTTTACTGGGCCACGATCGAGTGGGCTTATTATTTTGATGCGCCTCCCTTCGGCCTGACACCGGGATCGACAGAAGCGATGGAGTGGGGAGCCACCTATGGCATGTTCCACTGGGGTATCTCCGGCTGGGCCATCTACAGTCTCCCGGCGGTCGCCCTCGGCTATTCCTACTTCGTGCGCCGCAAGCCCGTCCTCCGCCTGAGCGCAGCGTGCCGTCCCGTGATTGGTGACCGCGCCGAGGGGAAGACTGGCAAGCTGATCGACCTTCTGTACATGGTGGGGCTTCTTGGCGGGGCCGGCACCTCACTCGGTCTGGGCACCCCGATGATCGCTTCCGGGATCAGCAGATTAGCGGGGGTGGAAGTCTCATTCCGGCTGAAGCTTTTCATCATCTTCGCCTGCACCCTGATGTTTGCGACCAGCGTCTACTTCGGTCTCAAGCGCGGCATCAAGCGTCTCAGCAACATCAACACGATCGGGGCGTTCGCCATCCTGCTGTTTATCCTGGTCGCCGGCCCAACCCTGTTCATCCTCAAGATGGGAACCAACAGCATTGGCCTCATGCTCTCGAACCTCCTTCGCATGCAGACCTGGACCGATCCGACCGGCAACTCCGGATTCGTCGAGAAATGGACCATCTTCTACTGGGCGTGGTGGATTGCCTACGCGCCATTCATGGGACTCTTCGTCGCCCGCATTTCCCGCGGGCGCACGATCCGACAGGTCATACTTGGCATGCTGGGCTATGGGAGCTTCGGCTGCTGGATCTACTACATCGTCCTGGGAAACTATGGCCTTCATCTTCAACTGACCGATGTGCTTCCCGTGACCCAGATCCTCAAGACGGAAGGCGCGCCGCAGGCGATAACGGCGGTGATCGGTTCGCTGCCGGCCGGCCGGATCATGCTCGCCGCTTTCTGTGTTGTGAGCACGATATTCCTCGCCACGACCCTCGACTCCGCTTCCTACACCCTGGCCTCGAACGCGAGCAAGCGCCTCGAGATCGGCCGCGACCCAGCGCGTTGGCACCGCCTCTTCTGGGCCTTTGCGGTGGGGCTGCTGCCGACTGCTCTCATGCTGGTCGGAGGCCTGAAGGCGATACAGACCGCATCCCTGGTGGTCTCACTGCCGCTCCTCGTCGTGGAGGTGATGATGGCGGTGGCGTTGCTCAAATGCCTCAAGGAGGATACTTGAGCACAGCAATCACCTGGAGTGAGGGGCAGTTCAAAGGCTGGAACTGCTACCAGATTCAGAAGGGATCGCTGGAGCTCGTTCTGGTGCCGCAGGTCGGAGGACGGGTCATGGGCTGCCGCTGGAAGGGGCGGCAGCTCTTTTTCACCCAGCCCGAGCGCGAAGGCTGCCTCGAGGCGCTTTCCTCCGTCCAGGACGTGAGAGCCAGAAAACGCGCCATGGGCATGCCCCTCTGGGGTGGGGACAAGACCTGGCTGGCACCGCAATCGCGGTGGACGGACGGCGTGCCGTTTCTGGACCTCGACAGTGGTCCCTACGATCTTCTGGTCAGGGAATCCAGCCAGAGCGGACTCATTGTTGAGATGAAGAGCCAGGTTTGCCGGGAGACGGGTATCCAGATTACCAGAACCCTTGACCTTACGACCGACGTCCCGGGCTGGCGGATCCGGCATCGGCTACAGAACTGCTCGGCAGCGGAAGCGGAGTGGGAGATCTGGAGCGTGAGCATGGTGCTGCGGCAGGGACGGATCTACGTGCCCCGAAGCGGCAGCTCCACGTATCCGGATGGTGTGAAGACTTTTGCCGAGGAAGGTGAATCCATTGTCGCCCGTCAGAGCGTCGTCGGTGAGCTCGGCAGTCTTGCCGTCATCGAGTGCTCAGGGTCGAAAAAGTTCAAGTACGGAGTGGACGGCGGCGAGGGGTGGATCCTTGGGCTGCTGGACGTTGGAAACGACCTCATCGGCTACCGCAAAGAGGTTCCCTTTTTCCCGGATGGGACCTATGCACATGGTTGCGTGAGCGAGATCTTCAACTCCGGTGAGTATTCGTACCTGGAGATGGAATCTCACGGGCCAATCCGACGCCTGAGTCCCGGTGAGTCATACGAGCTGGAGGAGGAACAATCCGTATTCGATGTGCCGCAGTGGCCGGAGAGCGAAGACGAGGTTAGAGCGCTCCTGACACGGAAGGAGGGTGATTGAACGTGGGTCTTCACTGGCTCGATTTACTGATCTTCATCGGGTTCTTTGTCATGGCCATTGGAACGAGCCTGTACAAGAGCCGGCATGAGAAATCGGGCGAAGACTTCTTCCTGGCGAGCCGGTCTCTGCTCTGGCCGCTCATCGGGCTCTCGCTCATTGCGGCCAACATATCAACAGAGCACTTCGTCGGTATGTCCGGCCAGGGTGCCGGCTCCATGGGCCTGGCGGTTGCCAGCTATGAATGGATCGCGGCCGTGACGCTGGTCTTCGTCGCCCTTTTCTTCCTGCCCAGGTTTCTGCGGAGCGGAATCTATACCATTCCCGAGTATCTCGAATACCGCTACAACGCCGCAGCCAGGGCCATCATGGCGTTCTACCTCATGGTCGTGTACATCGCGGTCAGCATCTCGGCGGTCGTCTACAGCGGTGCGCTGACGCTGCAGACGATATTCGGCATGGATATGGTCTTCGCAGTGTGGTTGATCGGTGGTATAGCCGCGCTCTACACCACGTGGGGCGGCTTGAAGGCGGTGGCCTGGGCGGATCTCTTCCAGGGTTCAGCTCTCATCATCGGAGGGCTGATCACGCTGATTTTAGGGTTTCAGGCTGTGGGCGGAGTGGACAGCTTCCTGCAGACCAACGCCGACAAGCTCCACATGATTCTTCCGAGCGATGATGCGGTGCTCCCGTGGACCGCGCTGATCATCGGGATCTGGATCCCCAATTTCTACTC
>CBEVTG010000165.1:0-5240 GCA_965552745.1 uncultured bacterium | reverse complement strand
AATCCCAGCTCGTACGAGGTCAGCACCTCGGGGTCGAGCTCCAGAGCTCCCACTGTGAAGCCATCATCGTAGAAGAGCTCGAACGCGTTCGGAGCGCGAAACGCTTTCGCCGCCATGAGCTTCACGTTCCACCTGCTGCTGGGCCCGTACACGAAAGCGAGTCGCGGGCTCACCGCGGACCCGAAAGAGGAGTAATCGTCGAAGCGCAGCCCGCTCGTCAGCTGCACCCCATTTGTGGACGCGTACACATGCTGGGCATAAACAGAATATTCGTTGAAGGATTGATCCACATCGGCATACGAGAAGTATGGCTCTTCGTCGAAGTTTTGCAGACCCACTTCCATATTCCGCTGGAACCCCTGCCCGAAAGTGAAGCGATGTTTAGCCGAAAGAGTGTAATCCAGCTGAGCTTCCTCGATGAAGAACTTGTCTCGGGAAATGTCGATGTTATCGATGATACCGCCGAAGCCATCGTCGTAGCGGTAAGTTCCCCAGTACCGTATGTCATCGTAGGATGTCCGAATTGTTAGATTCAGATCGTCGCGGAGCTTTTTCTCGTATTTGAGCTCCAGGAACCAGTGCGTGTCTGCTATCTGATTCCCCTGGTCATTGAACGTTGTTCCGTAGGCCGCGGTGGGAAGACCCACATCACGGTAGACTCCGAACGCCTGGATGGTGAATGGCCCTTTCTGCCCTGTCGCAAAGAACTGGTACGCATTCTCAAAGTCGCTCTTCTCCGTGATGCCGCCGTTCATTCCCAGCGCGTCGAATTCCTCGAAGAACAGTTCATCCCCGTTGACGTTCAAAGCGCTCGCTCCCAGACCGATCTTCCATCCCGCGACCTCGTCGGTGTGGCGCAATTCCAGCTTTCCGTAACCGAACGATCCGCCCTCGAGCTCCATCTCGGTATTCCGGTACCCGGTTGGTTTCCTGGTGAGGATGTTGATCGTCGCAAACAGGGCATTGCTGCCGTAAAGTGCCGAGCCGGGACCGTAAACCACCTCGATCCGATCGATCGATGACATGTCGATACCGAGGTCATCGCCGGCGGGCGCATAGTCGAAGTTGGTATCGGCCATGGGATGGCCATTCATCAGCAACTGGATGCGGCTGTTGAAATCCCCTTCACGGCCGAATCCGCGGACACCCACGTACGTGTAGGTCCGGTCGTCGTTGACGTACAGACCCGGGAGTGTCTGCAGGGCTTCTCCCAAGGTGCGGTAGCCGTAATGCTGGATCTCCTCGCTTGTTATCACGACCACGTTCGCGGGCGCCTCGCTGATCTTCTGCTCGTAGCGGGCGGCGGTGACGATCGGAATGTCTTCAAAGACGAGCATCTCACTGACCGCGGACTGGGTCGACATCGCCCTGGCCGCTTCCAGTGGCTCCATGCTCTGCCTGAGCTGGGGCAGCGCCGCCTGGACCGCCACACCATTCCCCAGAACGCCGGCCAGTACGACCACCATCACCGGGAGAAAACGTCTCAGCCGCGTGAGACTCGAATCTTTTCGACTTCCAGGATTTGTTCTGGCTCCCCCCATCAAGTTCCTCAGGGTTTCCATCCTGTACCACCTTTCCGGATGTAGATTTACATCCGCCGTTGAATTGCTAGATTTTTTTCGATCCGTCATATTCATGCCTGGCTCACCAGCCTTCAGTTAAAAATTTCTCCCGCGTTCTTGTGTGCCTCGTCCGGAATCTCCGTGCCCAGTGCTTCGGACACTCTCAGGTTCAGGGCCATCGAATGACGCCGGGGAGGACTTATCGGAATGTCCTTCGGTGACCGGCCGCCGATGATGTCGTGGGCCACGTCTGCGAGCTGCCGGCCGATATCGGCGTAGTCGGCGTACAGGCCGAACAGCGCCCCGGCCCGCACGTAACCCCGGGAAAAGCCCATCAACGGCAAACGGTTGCGGAACGAGAACAGCAAGATGAACTGTGCCGCTTCACGGGAGTACACGGTTGTATCCGGGAACGACCAGAGTGCGTCCACCTCTCCCGTGAGCTTCCTGAAAGCTTCGGGCACCTCCCTGCGGTCGCGAACGGAGATAGCAACCATCTCCAGACCCTGCCTTCTGGCCTCCCGCTGTGCCCGATCGATGGTCTTCTGGTTGCGGATGTCGTAGACCGCGCCCACGCGCCTCACCCCGGGAAGCACCGTTCGCAATTGCGAAAACTGCTCTCTGAGCGGAATCTGCATCGAGATTCCGGTCATGGGCGCCCTGGCCTGAGCGGGATCGATTCCCTGCGCGGCCGGATCGAGAACCATGCCGAACAACACCGGCACATCCCGGACACCGGCCTGTGCCCACAGTGTGGCTTCAGCGCCGAGGGTGATGACCAGGTCGGTTTCGGCGATGCGCAACACTTCCGCGAGCTCGATATCCGAATCTTTGAGTTTCGAGAGACTGCGTACCTCGATTTCGACCATACAGTTTTGATGGAGTCGATCGATCTGGTGCTTCAACCCGCCCACCGCCTCCTGGAAGGCGGACTCATCGTGGCTCTGAAGGATGAGTAACCGCTTTGGAGGAGAAGCGATGGAGAAGGGAGACGTGGCCGCGGCACCGAGCAGCACGCCCGCAGCAAGGCAATACTTCAGTGAGTTGTGGAGGAACCGATGTGCTGACTTATCCAGGTAATCCCCCCTGACACGCCGCAGAACAGGTCTGTTCGAATATAGGTTCGGGGCCGGGAGGATCCAGTAACCGAAGGTATGGCCCGAAACCGTAACCCCTTTGACCAGAATAAATAACTCTGGGACACTTTGGAGCTACGCCGGCCCTGGGCCTCCGGCATGGAGGCGCGTTTCGGTTGGAATTCAGCGATCGGAAAGGCCCGGGATGCGCTATGCTGGCCGCACACAGAGACCCGATAGCTCCATCCGCTTGATCTCACTTGGTTTACTGGGCATCGGGGCCGCGCTTCAGACAACCCGAATTCGAGGAGAGAGACAAGACAATGCGACGCTCTGCTGCAGGGCAACTACTTTGGGTGGCGGCTACCCTGGCCGTCATGTTGCTTTCTGGCTGTCGTGAGGAGGCTGGATTTCCTGCCGGCTTCGACCCCGCCGGATCGGACCCTCATGCGATCGAGGTGGCCAGACGGACCATCGCCGCTTCAGGGGGCATGAAGGGCTGGTCTGAGACCCGCTATCTAGCTTTCGACTTCGTATACGAGGTGGGTGAGGCCGCGCCCATTGCCTACCGCCACCACTGGGATCTCGGTACTGGCGCTTACCGGGTCGAGGGAATGCTCGACGAGGAGCAAACTCCCTACATCGTCATCTTTAACGTGAACACGAAAGAGGGAAACGCGTGGATCGCCGGACAACCTGCTAGTGGCAATGATCTGGCGCAGTTGCTGGAGGATGCCTACGGGCGCTTCATCAACGATTCATACTGGTTGATCATGCCGCTCAAGCTTCTCGATCCCGGCGTCCACCTTCATGACGAGGGCGAAGTGAGCTCGGAGACCGGGATGCGCGACCGCATCCGTGTCTCGTTTGACTCAGAGATCGGCCTCACCCCCGGAGATGTCTACTGGGTTGAAGTGGATCGCGAGAGCGGGCGCATGGTGCGCTGGGAGTTCGTACTCGAAGGCGACGAGGATAAGTATGGCTACTCGTGGACTGAATGGGGGGAGTTCGGCCCGCTCAATCTCTCCACCGTCAAGGAGTACGACGACGGCAGCGAGCGTATCCTGCTGCTGAACGTCATCGCTTCCAGGGAGCTCGATCCGGAGCCGTTCATGCCACCCGACGGGGCTCAGGCCTCGGATCCCATCTGAGCCGGTTACTCAGAGGTACCACCCTTCCACCGCCAGCCGGGAACGAAGGCAATTCCGTCAGGCTCTTTGCCGGTTCGCACGCTGCGTATCTCTTTCAATCGCTTGACATCGAAGAGAACGACTTTGGCTTCGCCGTTCAGGGCAACAAACAGGGTGCGCCCGGTCCCGTCGAACGCCATGCCACCAGGAGATTTCCCGATCGGAACCCTTCTCAGGACCCGAGCGTGCTTTTCGTCCAGCTTCACCACGGTGAGTGTCCTTCCCTGCCGGTCCGACGTGAAAGCATGCGTTCCGTCGGGAGTGACGATCACCCGCACCGGAAAATCGCCGAGCTGGTAAGCATCGACCACCCGCAGCTCAGCGGTGTCGATGACCGACATCGTGGAGTCTTCCTGATTGGCGACCAGGAGCCGCGTGCCGTCGGGGTAGAGGGCGATCCCTTCGGGCCCGCGGCCCACTCGTACCTCGCCGACGACTCGATCCTGGCTCGTGGAGATCACGGTCACCATGCGCGAGTCGATGTTGGGCACATAGATGTGGGCACCGTCCGGCGCCATGGCCACCATATGGGAGGCTTCCTGGTTCGTGGGTATACGCGTCAGGACCGTATGGCTCGAGACATCAATCGCAAAGACCGCGTTCGATTCGGTGCAGGCCACGTAAAACTTCTCGCCGTCCGGGGTGAAGGCACTTCCATGGGGAAACCCGAACCCTTCGTGCCGGATGAGGCCAGTCTGTTCGAGCTTCTCGAGGTCGTAGATTCCGATCGTGTTGGCACCGGCGTTGGAGACCCAGGCCTCGCGCCCATCAGGTCTGATCGCCACCTCATGCGGACTCTCGCCCGTGGGCACCGTCCGGATGAGGCGGATGCGATCCCGCTCGCGGCTCGTGGCGCGCATCTCAAGAAACGAAATGGAATTATCTTGCTTGTTCAGAACGACCAGGAGCCCCTTGGGCGGCGGCGCCTTTTCGCCCTCCCTTGCGGCCCGAGCGGCCAGGACCGTCGCCGGGTGGCTGAACCAGGCCATCCCTGTAGCAGCCAGGAGTACCAGCCCCAGAATCCCCCTCGCACCTGTCAACCCTCTCGGTTCACGGCCCACTGAACGCCTCTCCTTCTTCCGCGGTTTCCTGACGGAGCCAGGTAGGCATTGTAGCAAGAGGTGCGTTGTTTGCTCAGAGGAAGCGGGGAAGTGTGCGACTCCGGACCTCGCGGGCCCGCGTTGACAGCCTACCGGGCAGCAGATAGACTCTTTTGCGTATTCGCCACTTTCCCCGAAAGCGCCCATAGCTCAGCTGGATAGAGCGTCGGTCTACGAAACCGAAGGTCGGGTGTTCGAATCACCCTGGGCGCACCATCTTTTTTTAACCGACTCTCTCGCAAAAATGAAAAGACCACGCCAGAGGCGTGGCCCTATCTCGTTCACTTTCTGACCTGGATCTCAGGACCTGGC
>CBEVTG010000164.1:0-5258 GCA_965552745.1 uncultured bacterium | reverse complement strand
TACTCGTGGGCCATGACCAGATGGAGCGGATACCGGTGTCCGTATTCCTCGAACAGGTTCTCTTTGAGCGGAATGGAAGAGTAGCGCCGGCTGTGCCAGGTCAGGCCCGCGGCCCGGCAGGGCCGCTCCGGGATCGGGTCGAACAGCAGTACCAGCCCGTCATATTCTGAGGCATTGACCCCGGCCTGGCGCAGATCTTCCTCGACCCGGGCGCTGCGAGCCAGCGCGTAGCCCCACTCCTCGCTGTAGGCGGTGAGGTCGTTCTCCGAGATCGCCCTCGACACCGGCAGAAGCGTTGCCTCCACCCTGACCTTGCGGCCAGAGTGTTGCCAGACCAGCGATTCGAACATACGCATCTCGCGCTCGATGAGCGCCAGGCGGCGGGTTCGCGGAGGTCCCTCCTGAAGGTAGGCCGGAACCAGGACCCGCTGCACGAGCATCCCCGCGGGCTCACTCTGCGAGGCCCAGGAGGCGGGCAGGGCCGCCAAGGCGGCTGCCAGGATCACTGCTTTCTTGAAGGGCATGGAAATTCTCCATAACGATACGCTGCAACCCCCGCCCCGACAAGGACGGGGTCATGGAACCTCCTGGAGCGTTCTATAATGCCTGTCCGATCCACTCTGGAAGCGTCTTTCCCCACGCCCCCGTGCAACGCGTTTTAACCACGGAGCTGCTCGACCGCGACGACTCCACCTACCCTGAGGTGGTGGAAAGCCTCCTGGAGCTCCGGCGCTTCAACCGCTACTTCGGTGGCGTGCGCATGCTGCTCGACCGCCTGGAGCATCTGCTCAAGGAGGATGGGCCGGCCTCCCCTCTCCGCCTTCTGGACGTGGCCACCGGCTCTGCGGACCTGCCGCTGAAGGTTCTGAGCTGGTCCCGGGAACGAGGCCTCGACGTCGAGGTGACGGCGCTCGAGCGCAATCCTCTGGTAACGCGCTTCGCAGGCAGGCAGCTACGGGAGGTACCGCAGGTGAGGCTCGTCCGATGTGACGCGCTGCGACTGCCTCTGCGCCCCTCCCGGTTTCATTACGCCCTGTGCAGCCTGTTTCTTCACCAGCTCGAGGAGGAACAGTCGGTGGCGCTCCTGCGTCAGCTCCTGGAGCAGGCGACGCGTGCGGTGATCGTGAACGATTTGCGGCGTAACCGGCTCCATTATGGAGCCGCCTGGCTCGTGTCGCGGGTCCTGACCCGGAGCGCCATCATCTGGAACGATGCGCCCGCCTCGGTGCGGAACGCCTACACCCCCGGTGAGCTCCGCAGCCTGGCTCGCAGGGCCGGCGCCTCGGAGGTCAAGATCTCCCGGCACTGGCCCTTCCGGCTCTCCATGATCCTCCGACCCTGAGGCCGGCACAGAGTCGATCCACTACCTGGCCCACAACCCACTTATTTCTAATGAGATAAGCGTCTTCCAACGCAATGTGCCAAAGTCGAGGACCGGGGTGACATTCGAGCACCGGGCCCTATATTCCCAGGAGGACGTCCCGGATCGATCTGGAGGCACCGTATGGTCCCGGGGTTGAATTTTCATACTGGCTGAAAAGCATTGGTCTTGAGCTCTCCCCCACACACTGAGTCGGCTCAGGGGCTCGATACAGCCCGGGGAACGATCACTCCCGCCATCTCCAGCTCGGCTCAGATCGTTCTGACCCTCAGCGACGGCGAGGAAGGCGAGAGGTGTGTGCGGGTGCTCTCCGGGGCCGGCTACCAGGTGAAGAATATGGGCCACACGCCCACTCCTCCTTCGTCCGGCGTCGACCTGATCGTGGCCGATTGCCTGGCGCTCAAGCGCTGGGAAGACAGCCCGCCGGGTCAGGAAGGTCGAGCCGTACCGGTGCTGGTCCTGGCCGACTACCCCGAGGTGGAATCGGCCGGCATGTCCCACCCGTACGTCCTGAGGCCTTTGCAGTCCCGGGAGCTGCTCCTGCAGGTGGGCCTGGCACTGCAACGCACCGGCCTGCAAGCCCTCGGCGCGGCGGAGCTGGCAGGCATCCGCTTCCGGCGTTCCAGCGACCAGCTGATCGGTCGCAGCCGTCTGATCACGAGCCTCTATGACCGCATCGCCCTGGTCGCACGCACCGATGCCGCTGTCCTCATACAGGGTGAGAGCGGTACCGGCAAGGAGCTTGCGGCCCGCGCCATTCACTGTACCGGTCCGCGTGCCGAGCGGCCGTTCGTGGCCATCAACTGTGGCAGCATTCCCGAGCCGCTTCTCGAAGACGAGCTGTTCGGCCATGTGCGGGGCGCGTTCACTGACGCGCGCGTGGAACGACCCGGGATTTTCGAGCAGGCCCAGGGCGGCACGGTCTTTCTTGACGAGGTCACCGAACTGCCGCCTTCGGGGCAGGTAAAGCTGCTGCGGGTGCTGCAGGAACGAGAAGTGCGCCGGGTCGGGGCAACCCACGCCATCCCGGTTGACGTACGCGTCCTCGCGGCGAGTAACCGCAATGTTCAGGAGGCTCTCAAAGCGGGGAGCGTGCGCGAGGATTTGTATTACCGCCTGAATGTCTTCACGCTGACGCTTCCCCCGCTGCGGGACCGCCTCGAGGACATACCGCTCCTCGTGGCACACTTCCTGGCTCAGTTCAGCCCGGAATCAGGCCGCCGGGTGCGCAGTATTTCGGCGGCGGCGGTCCAGCGCCTGCAGACCCACCGCTGGCCTGGCAACGTGAGGGAGCTCGAGAACATCATCCACCAGGCAGTCCTGCTCTGCAACGGCGAAGAGGTCCAGGCGGAGGATCTTGCGCTCCCCGAGCCCACCGAAAGCGATGGCTTCCTCAACTTTCGTGCTGCGAAGCAGCGCTTCGAGCGTGACTACATCCACCAGGTGATGGACCTCGCGGCAGGCAACGTCACCCGCGCCGCGAGTATGGCGGGCAAGGATCGTAAGGATTTTTATGACCTGATGCGGCGCCACGGGATCGATCCCGCCAGTCTCCGGATCCGGACCCGCTCGAGGTGAGGGGAGATCCCCACAGAACCGGGTGGAGCAGCCCACACCCCCGGCGCCTCTCCCCTGAGGCGTGCCTACGCGAGACTATTTCAACGGTCTCGACGGTCTGCCGTCCGGCATATCGGTGGCAGGATGACCTCCGCTCGTGGGGAAATCCCCGCGCTGCGGCACCGGCGGGTCCGAGACACGACCCTTAACTCCTTATAAATAAATGGCTTCCGATTTTGTCGGGACGGCCGACCCTGGCACGGCCTTTGCCCTTGTATAGGACCAATATGAGCTTCCCATCTTCGGATCCCGGACGCCCGCCAAACCTGCTCGTCGTGGACGACGAGGAATCGGTCTGTTGCCTGCTCCACGAAATGTTCGCGGAGCTCGGCTACCACACCGAGCTCGCGATGAGCGGTGAGGATGCTCTCCAGAAAGCGCAGCACATCCCGTTCGACGTCGTGCTGACCGATATCTGCCTTCCGGGCATCAGCGGCCTCGACCTGGTACGCGCGCTGCATGGCAGGATACCGGCGAGCGAGATCATCCTCATGACCGGGTTCCTGACGCTGGATCTGTCGCTCGAGGCGATCCGCGAGGGGGTGGCGGACCTGATCGTCAAGCCGATCGTCAGCCTGGACGTGGTCCTGCAGTCGGTCGAGAAGGTCCTGGACAGGCACAAGCGCCGCGTCCGGGTGGCCGTGGAGGATTCCGAGTCGCTGGCGCGCCAGACCGAGACGCTCTTCACCCTGTGCGCTTCGATGACGCAGCGCCTGGCAGCGGTTCCGCCCGGGTTCTTCCTGAGCGAATGCGCCGAACACGTGGGACGGGTCCTACGGGCCCGCCGTGTGGAGTTTGATCTCAGTGTGCCGGGAGAGGACCTGCCACGCATGGTGTGCTGGCCCACCGGCTCGGAGAAGCGCAGGCCGCGTGCTGAACGGCGCGAGACGGTCACGCAGCCCATTACCCTCGGAGAGCGCACCCTGGGAATTCTGAGGGTGATCGGCCCCGATCACGTCCCCACGCAGGCTGAGCTCGACTTCCTCGCTGCAGCGGGAAACATGGCGGCGCTGTGCCTCGAGCGGGCCGAGCTGCGCGAAGAGCGCGAGGCCTCGTTCGTGCGATTCCTGGAATACCTCGTGCAGATGCGCGAGTCGCTGGCGGGGTTCGAAGAGGGCCACTCCCGCCGCGTCGCCGATCTTGCCGAACGCCTCGGACGCTTCCTGGGGTTCACGCAGCGCGGACTGAACCAGTTGCGGCGCGCCGCCCTCTTCCATGACCTTGGTAAGCTGGGTGTGAACCCGGAGCTGCTGAACCGCCCCGGTCCCCTGAATCCGGCCGAACTGGAGGCTGTGCGCCGCTATCGCGAGATCACCGAGCGACTTCTGGGCGCCACCTCCTGCCTCGAGGATGTGCGACACATTCTCGTGCACCTGGGCGCCGGAGGATCTGCCCAGCACAAGCCCACGAGCACCGGAGTGCCGCTCGAGTCCCGCATCCTTACAATCGTGGAAGCCTACACCGCCATGACCTCCCGCCGCCCCCACCGTCCCGCCCTATCGGCTCAGAAAACTCTCGAGGAGATGCACAGGGAGGCGGGGGTTCGCTTCGACCCTGACGTGGTCCAGGCGCTGGAGATGGTCCTTCAGGACTCCCCCGCCGAAGCTTCCAGGCAAGCAGTCCGCTCGCAGACCGGAGACGGACCGCAGACACAGCCCTCCAACCGCTCAGATTCGACCCGGACAACAGAGGTGGAAAGCACCTTGTTGCGCCGCTGAGCGCACACTATAGTTTGTCCCGGGAACCTGGAGGGCGGCATGGAAGCCACACACGCTGCAACAGAAGTCGCCGAGAAAATCCACCAGGCCCAGACGTTCCGGGGCATTCCTCCCGAAGCTTTCCCTTCTCGCTATCCGAACATCGCCACGCTCCTGGCGGAACGAGCCCGGGCGTCACCGGACGAACCTTACCTGGTGACCTATCCTGACGGAGGGAGCCGCCGGGAGTGGACTTACGCGACTTTCTGGGAAAGGGTGTGCCGCGCGGCGAACGCTTTTTCGGACCTCGGGATCGGCAAGGGAGACCGCGTGGCCACCCTGTGCATGAACGAGGATGCCACGGTGGTCACGTACCTGGCTGCCCTGTCGCTCGGAGCCGTCGTGGTGCCGCTCAACCCGGGAGAGGACGACACCCGGTCCCGTTATGTTCTCGAGCACGCCCAAGCAAAGCTGCTGGTGCACCGGCCCGAGTTTGAGGAACGGGCGCTTCATCTTACCGGCGGGCTCGATGATCTGCGGCAGCGCATCGTCACGGGCTCCCG
>CBEVTG010000163.1:0-5293 GCA_965552745.1 uncultured bacterium | reverse complement strand
GGGCCCCGCGGCGACCGCGCGCCGGTGGGAGTGCTCATCTCGGGGCGCGGATCGAACCTGGCGGCCCTTCTCGCCGCCTGCGCGCAGCCGGACTATCCGGCGGAAGTAGCTGTGGTTCTTAGCAATAATAAGGAGGCGGGCGGCCTGGCGCGCGCCCGCGAGGCGGGCGTCGCCACCGCGGTCGTCGATCATCGTGAATATTCGAGCCGCCACGAGCACGAACGGGCACTGGTGGAAATCCTGCGCGGGCACGATGTGGAATGGGTGTGCCTGGCCGGGTACCAGCGCCTGCTGCGTGGGGCGATGCTGGAGCAGTACCGGAACCGAATTCTGAACATTCACCCGGCACTGCTCCCGGCATTCCCGGGCAATCACGCCCAACGCCAGGCAGTGGATTACGGCGCGAGGGTGAGCGGGTGCACGGTCCATCTCGTTGATGAGGGGGTCGACACGGGCCCCATCATCTTACAGACGAGCGTTCCGGTTGAACCGCACGACACGGAGGAGACGCTCTCGGAGCGCATCCTGAAAGAGGAGCACCGCCTTTACCCGGAGGGGTTGCGCCTGGCGGCGAGCGGCCGCCTGGTAATCGAAAATAGAAAGGTCCGCATCATTCCCGAGCCGGACCGGCCTGATCGATGAGGCCGACCGGGCGGTGACAACCAGGGTGGCCGCCAGGGTTCGGAACAGAGCGTAGCGGATGGCAGGAGCCGGCAAGGAGATGTGGCAATGGGGATCGAATACGCCGAACCGGCGGTCGCCGGGAGGCGCGTGGCGGGTCCGCGCGAAAAGCTGGCCCGGTTCGGGGCCGATGCGCTCTCGAACACGGAACTGCTGGCAGTCATCCTGGGCAGCGGTGTGCGCGGGGAGCCCGTGGGGCGCGTGGCAACCCGTCTCGTGCGGCGTTACGGCATGGAGGGATTGTGCAGGCTCGACGCCGCGGAATGGATGCGCAACCACGGTATCGGGCGCGCCCAGGCCTGTAAAATGGCCGCCTGCCTGGAGCTGGGCCGCCGTCTGTACGGTGGCGCGGGGCGTGAGGATCTGGTCATCTCGAGCCCGGAGGCCGCCTACCGCCAGGTGCGCGACATCGCCCGCGCCCCCAAGGAGCATCTCGTGGCTCTGTACCTGAACTCCCAGAACGTGCTGTTGAGACGCGAGGTGGTATCGATCGGTGGACTCAATACCACGCGGACCCATCCGCGCGAAATATTACAGCCCGCCGTCACCCATCTGGCGGCCGGTTTCGTGATGGCGCACAATCACCCGAGCGGTAGCCTGCGGGTCAGCAGCGACGATCGCGAGTTCACGCGCCGCATCCGCGAAGCATCGGAGCTCATGGGGTTTGTCCTGTACGATCACCTGGTGGTCGCGGCCGGCGGGTACGTCAGCTTCAAGGAGGCCGGATGGCTGTGAAGAAGAAGGTGCGCCGCACTCGAGGCAGGCCAGCAGGCGGCGGGCGGAAATCGAGGCCTGCCGCGAAGGCGCGGCCGCGGACTGCCCGGCGCACGACCCAGTTCGCGCCGGTCGCCGAGCAGATGGATTATCTGGGTAAGGGGACGGTCGAGATCATCCCCGAGGAAGACCTGCGTGCCAGGCTGGAGCGCAGTCGCAAGACGGGCTGCCCTCTGTCCGTGAAAGCGGGTTTCGATCCGAGCGCGCCCGATCTACATCTCGGACACACGGTCATCATCCGCAAGCTCCGTCACTTCCAGCAGCTCGGCCACCAGGTCTATTTCCTGATCGGTGATTTCACCGGGCGCATTGGTGATCCATCCGGCCAATCGAAGACGAGGCCCCAGCTCACCGAGAAACAGGTTCGCGCCAACGCGCGCACTTATCGCGAGCAGATCGGTGCTCTGCTCGATCCCCGGCGCACGAAGGTCGTCTTCAACAACCGCTGGCTTGGGCGCATGAGCGCCGCCGATTTCCTGCGGCTGGCGGGTACTTACACGGTGGCCCGCATGCTCGAACGCGAGGATTTTTCGAAAAGGCTCGGGAGCAATCAGCCGATCGGTATGCACGAGCTGTTCTACCCCCTGGCACAGGCCTACGACTCGGTAGAGATCAAAGCCGATGTCGAGCTCGGAGGTACGGACCAGAAGTTCAACCTCCTGGTGGGCCGCGAGATCATGCGCGCATGGGATCTGGAGCCCCAGGTGGTGATGACCCTGCCCCTTCTGGAGGGGCTGGATGGCGTGGAGAAGATGAGCAAGTCGCTCGGCAACTACATCGCCCTGCGCGACGAACCCCGGGAGATGTATGGCAAGGTGATGTCGATCTCCGATGAGCTCATGTTGCGATACTACGAGCTCTGTACTGACCTGACTCCGTCCCAGATCGCCACCCTCCGGCGCGATGTCGACGACGGCAGCCTCCACCCGCGCGACGCCAAGGCGGATCTGGCGCGGCGTATCGTGTCCGATTTTCATGGCCCGGCCGCGGCGCGCAAGGCGGAAGCACATTTCGAGCAGGTGCACCGGGAGCGCCAGACCCCCGACACGATCGAGGAGGTCCGCCTGCCTGCATCCGACGCACCCCTCACGCTGCCCCGGGCTCTCGTCGCCTGCGGCCTGGCGGCCTCCGTGAGCGAAGCGCGGCGGCTCATCGAGCAAGGCGGGGTCAGCGTCGACGGCAACCGGAACTCCAGCGTGACCGCGGCACTGCAGGCGGGCGGCCATGTGCTCCAGGTCGGCAAGCGCCGCTTTCGCCGCCTGGTTCTGTCGTGAGCCGCGCAGGTCGCGGCGGCCTGCGCTGTTGCCGCTGCTCCAGAACAACGAAATTGAATCAGCTCGCCGGTCTGTGCGAATGTAGCGGCACGCTGGCGTACGAAGCGGATCTCGAAGCAGCGAGCCGTCTTGATCCGGAAGATCTCACTCGCGTCGGTCCTGGGCCGCGGACGTTAACACCGCTGCTCCCGGAACAATCCTGTTTCCTTACGCTCGGGGAGGGGAACACGCCTCTTCGCCCGGCCCCGTCGCTGGGCAAAGCTATGGGCGTCAGTGATCTCTGGGTCAAGGACGAGATCGCCAATCCCAGCGGATCGTTCAAAGATCGCGGCATGGCCCTGGCCGTCGGCATGGCGAGGATGCATAGCGCCTCTTCGCTGGGGCTCGCAACCGCCGGAAACGCCGGCGTCTCCGCGGCGCTCTACTCCAGAGCGGCAGGTCTTGACCTGTACGTGGTCATGCCGGAAATCACTCCACCCGTCTTCGTTCACCGGGCGCGTGCGTCGGGAGCGCGGGTGGAGACGGGTGGCGCCGATCTCGCGCAGGCGGGCGCGGTTCTGCGGGAGCGGATCGCGGGGCAGGAACGCTTTGACCTCTCCACCCTGCGCGAACCGTACCGGGTTGAAGGTAAGAAACTCATCGGCTACGAGATCCTTCTTGCTCTGAGGCATCGAACGCCCGACTGGATCGTGCTTCCGACAGGAGGTGGCACGGCGGTGATCGGGGTGGACAAGGCCCTCACCGAAATGGAGAAGCTTGGATGGTTACAGGGTCCGCCCCCGCGGCTCGCCTGTATCCAGGCGACCGGATGCGCGCCCGTGGTGCGCGCCTTCGAGAATCGACAGGCGGTGACCTCTCCCTGGGAGGCGCCTGAAACAGAGGCCTGGGGGCTGCGCGTGCCCGCACCGCTGGGCGGGGACCGCATTCTGGAGGCACTGAAGCGGCGCTCCGGGGTCGCTGTGGCCGTTGAGGAAGAGGACATGATCCAGGGCGCGAGCGAGCTCTGGGGCCTGGAGCGCGTGCCGGCCGGACCCGAAGCCGGCGCCACTGTGGCGGGCGTACGCACCCTGCTGAAGCGTGGCGTAATCCGTTCCGACCAGAGCGTGGTGCTGTTGATCACGGGTGGAACGCCCGCCGGCGTTGACTCCCCCCTGGGTCTTGAATAGACTCGCGGCGAATCGTGTCCCTGAACTATAAAGACCAGATCGTCCTTAAGGGCGTGCGGTTACGCGCGCCCGCCGGGACAGGAGAGACCTGTCCCACTGTGGATGTGCGCCTCAGTCTGGACCTGCGACAGGCGGCCTTCAACAATCGCATTGATCGCACCGTCGACTACCGGGAAGTCCACGAATGCCTGAAACGCTCTGCCCTCCGGGATGGAGTTCTCGTCGAGAACCTCACCCGGGCGGTCCTGGAAGGGTTTCCTCAGGTGACGGGGGTGGAGGTGACATCCTCAGGTGGCAGTTCGCACAGCCGGAGTCGTGGCAAAGCGCATGGCACGCGCCGCTAAGAAGGCGGCGAGCCGGCGGTCTACCCGCACCGTCGCCCGCCGGACAGTGCAGAATCGCCAGCGGCTGCGTCGCGGTGTGCGAGAGTTTCTCGAAGGCATCGGCCGCTCCCGGCTGGGTCGTGAATTTGACCGCACCGTCGATCGCGTCACCCAGGCCTGGTCGGATGAACTGCTGAGCGGTTACGCGGAGGATGCAGACGAAATCCTGACCCCTATTCCCGGGGCAAGTGAGCGAGGCTGGGTGGTGGCACGCCGGATACGCTTCCACTCCATGTGTGTGCACCACCTTTTGCCATTCTTCGGAGAAGCGCACATCGCCTTCGTGCCGGGACGCTCGCTCGTGGGGCTTTCGAAGCTGGCTCGCCTGGTGGACTGCTTTTCGCGACGTTTGCAGATTCAGGAGGTGCTCACCCGGCAGCTTCTCGAGTCGCTGCAGAAGCGGCTCAAGCCCAAAGGCGTCGCCGTGCTGATCGAAGCGGAGCACCTGTGCATGGCTGCACGGGGAGCGCGCACCCAGGGTAGCCGGATCCTGACCGCAGCTTTCTCAGGAGTTCTCGACCGTGATGCCGGCAGGCGCGACGCGATCCGGCGTCTCATCGGCCGCGGCGAGCGCGCCTGAGCTGCCGTAATTTCTCTTCCAGCTCGCTCAGATCACGCAGAGCTCCGTCCAATCCCTGGGGATCGTGGTGGGAGAGAGTGGAGTGAGAGCGGGAGATGCGCAGCGCCTGAAGACCCGCCGCACGGGCCCCCTCGATGTCGTCACGGGAGTTGTCACCCACCATGAGAATCTGACCTGCGCTGATGCCGATGCGCCGGGCGAATCGGTTAAACATCCGTTTATCCGGCTTCAGGGCGTGAACCTCGTAAGACAAAACCTCTGCATCCAGCAGAGCGCGTGCCTCGGAGTGCAGCCAGAACTCCATGTCGAACGATTGAGTATTGGTAATGACCCCCAGCCGGTAATGCTTCTGCAAGCGCCGCAGCGCCGGCACCACATCCTCGAAGATGCAGTTGTGGGCGATGGCGAGCCTCCAGCAGGCCAGAAGTCGTGCCC
>CBEVTG010000162.1:0-5307 GCA_965552745.1 uncultured bacterium | reverse complement strand
ATCCTTCGGTCTTGCTGGATCCCATGGAGAGCCAGTTGTCTCCCCTGAACCTGGGTCTATCCGAGGAGGGCAGGGAGGATCGCCGGCAGGCGCTGGCGCGCCCGGATGTCGAGGCCGCACGAAAAAACCTCGACGCTGCGGCCAGCCGCAAGACGGCTGCCTGGTGGGACCTCTTCGGACCCGATCTGGCCGCAGGTGTGGGCACAATCAACCTGGGTGAGGACACGGGCGATATGCGCTCGCGCCAGGAATATGGCGTGGTACTGCTGTGGGGCTTGAGCATCGAGAAGATCGGCCGCATACACCAGCGGCAGGCGGAAGAGGAAGCGGCGCGGCTGAGGGTGGCCGATGCGCAAGATCGGGCTCTGTCGGAGATCGAGATCGTACGTCGTGAGATCGAATCGGCTCAGGAACGCATTCCTTTTGCCCGTGAGGCTCTCGAGGCCGCAAAAACGAACCTGAGAATCACCATGGCGCGTTTTCGAGAGGGTACGGCCATCGCCCTCGAGGTCTTCGACGCTCAGGACACTCTGGCGCAGTCCCGGTTCGACCTGGCGAGAACGATTGTCTCCTTCAACCTGGAGCAGGTCAGGTTTCTCGCCGCCTCCGGTGTCCTCGATCGCAGCCTGTTCGCTCGAGGAAGCTCCACCGGGGTGAAACCCTAGCACCCCCGTAAGGGGTTCTCTCCGATTGTCGACTGTTCAGTCCAGAAAACCTATATTGCAAGGGTTCCGAGGCTCATCATGGCACGAAAGAAGGAGTTCGACACCAGGAAGGCCCTGGACCGGGCCGTGGATCTCTTCTGGAGAAAGGGGTACGAAGCCACCTCGGTGCAGGATCTTCTCAATCACCTGAAGATCAGCCGGCAGAGCTTGTACGACACCTTCGGCGACAAGCATCGGCTGTTTCTTGCGGCCCTGGATCGCTATTCAGAGGTGCGGATCGGAGAGATTCTGGGGGAGCTGGAGACGCCGGAAGCGGGGTTGATGCAGATCCGGAAATGCTTCGAGGTTGTTCTCGAGGCACTCGTCTCCGAGACGAAGCCGCGCGCCTGCCTGATGATCAATTCGACGATGGAGCTGGCCCGACGCTACCGCTCGGTGGCGCAACGTGCCAGGGCGTACGCCAGGCGCTTCGAGGCCGCTTTTCTCCGGGCGATCGCCAACGCGGTTGAGCGGGGAGAGATGCGACCCGGAAGAGACCCGCTTTCTCTGGCCCGTCATCTCACGAGCTGCCTCGTGGGGATGAACTGTCTGGCCAAGGCGGGTTCGCCGCGGAAGGAATTGCGCGACGTCGCCGAAGTCGGTCTCTCCGTGTTGGTATAAAAAAGTCACCCGCCGGTTGCCGAACCGGTTCGCGAATCAATCCGCAACGGCCGGCGCTGTTCCGGTGGCCGCAACATGCGTCTCGGGGCCGAGCAGGATGGCAACCCAGCGCGTGCTCTCGTTGCTCCCCAGACCGATCTGAAGCGTCATCGTCAGCGGTACCGAGAGCAGCATGCCGACGGGGCCCAGCACCCATCCCCAGAACACCAGGGAGAGAAACACCACGAGGGTCGACAGGCCCAATCCGCGCCCCATGACCCTGGGCTCCATCACGGTACCGATCAGCACGTTGACGACCAGAAATCCTATGGCCACGAGCACGCCCTTGCCCAGTCCGAACTGGATGAAGGCGAGCAGCACGGCCGGCACGGCGGCGAGCATCGATCCGATGGTCGGGATGTAGTTGAAGAGGAACGCGAGCAGCCCCCAGAGCAGCGGAAAATCGACTCCGAGAATGGCGAGCCAGATGGTCACGCAGGTCCCGGTGAGCAGGCTGAGAGCGGATTTCAGCACAAAGTAGCGGTTGAGGTTCTCGGCAAACTTGCGGAACGGGCCGAGCTTTTCTTCCGATCCGCCCAGAGCCGCGCGCAGCTTGGCCGGAAAGGTCGAGGCCTCCAGCAGCATGAAAATCATCGTGAATATGATGAGAAAGGTGTTAGTGAGCACACCCCTGAGCTCTGTCAGAACTTTCGCCGCGAGGTTCATGGCCATCCCCGGGTTCACCTTCTTGATCAGCTCCTCCACGGGAAGGTCGATACCCAGCTTGCTCAGCACCCCCGTAAACGCGAGGGCCTCTTCATCCAGCCTCTGGGCGTATTGCGGCAACTGGCTGGTGAACTGGTTGACCGAAGTTCCCACGAGCGTGCCGATGAGGGCCACGATAGTCATCATGGCGCCCACGACCAGCAGGACCGCTATCCAGGTGGGAACGCGCTTGCGCGCCAGCCAGAAGACACCGGGGGCTCCGATCGAGGTCAGAAACGCGGCCAGCAGGATCGGGATGACGATCGCCTTGGCAGCCTGAAGTGAGGCCACCAGAAGCAAAAAGACTATGACGGCGAGGAGGGGACGCGCGCCTGCGAAATCTTTGGACGTGGCTGTCACTTTTGGCCTCGGGAGGAGAAATTGTAAGAGGAAGATAACACGGCCGCGGCCTCCGCATGTCCCGATATTTGCGCTGCAGAGAAGCTTCTGAAAAAGCTTGACTTGGGGTTCATATATTGGCGATCCTAGGGGTAACGATCCCCTGTAGAGGCCCAAGTTGCTGAAGGACTCCAGTCCTCATTTCACTCGCAGAAAGGTCCGGGTGCGCCTGCGCACGCCGGCGATCCCGGTGGGAAGGCCGGGGACCGCGAGCTCCCCGCGACCCGGACGGCGCAAGCTCTGGGACCTCTTCGCCGAGATCTCCTCCCGGTTCGGAAACCTGCCGGCTAGCGAGACAGAGCAGCAGGTTAACCATTGCCTGAGGATGATCGGCGAATTTCTCGACATCGATCAGTGCTACTGCAACCAGTTTTCCGCCGGCGGTGCTGCGTTTCGAACCACCCACCTCTGGACCCGGCAGGGCATTGACCCAGAGCACTCGACACTCGGTCATAACCTGAACGAGGAGTTTCCCTGGTTCACGGACAAGATGCGGGAGGGGGAGACTCTCATCCTGGACAGCCTCGATGATATTCCACCCACGGCGGTTAACGAACGAGAGTACTGGCAGGCACTTCGATTCCGGTCGGTCCTGGTCATCCCCATCGTGGTCGGGGGCGAGGTGTGCGGTTCCATCGGATTCATCTCGATCCGTAAGACGGAGGCATGGTCCGATCAGCTCATCCGGCAGCTGCGAGCGATTGGTGAGATCTTCGGCAATGCCGTGGTACGCGGCCACAAGGAGAGCGAGCTAAAAAGCCGGTTGCTTTTCGAGGAGTTTCTGACGGAAATCTCCCGGAAGTTCGTGAACCTGCCGGTTCAGGAGGTAGAGCAGGAAATTGGACAGGCGCTCGAGCGTCTGGGACGATTGATGAATGTAGACCGTGCGTTTCTCCTTCAGCTCTCGGAAGACCATGCGGAGCTCAGGGTCACGCACATGCAGCCGCTCGACGGGATCCCGTTGGATCCGGAGATCCTTACCGTCCATCTTGAAGATCGCTTCGAGTGGCTGACCTGCAGGCTCGCGACAGGGGAGCAGGTTCGGATTTCCAGTCTCAACGAGTTGCCCCCGGAAGCGGGCGCTGAGCGCGAGTACTGCCGGGAGATCGGGATCAAGTCATTCGTGATGGCTCCCCTGACCGTAGTCGGCGTGTTCAGGGGAGCTATCGGCTTCGACATGCTCAGGGAAGAGCGGACCTGGTCCGATGAAATCTCCCGGCGCCTGAGGATCGTGGGAGAGCTGTTCACTAACGCCTTGGTTCGGAAGCAAAACGAAGACGCGCTGCGGCAGAGCCATGCGCGGTATCAGAGGCTCCTGGAGTCCACGCATGCCATCCCCTGGGTCGCGGACGCCCGGACGTGGCGATTTACCTATGTCGGACCGCAGGTGGAGAAGCTCCTGGGTTACTCAGTGGATCAATGGCTCGAGGGAGGCTTCTGGGTGGATCACATTCACCCGGATGATCAGGAATATGCGGTGGAGTTCTGCCGCAGGTCATCTGAGCGGCTCGAGATGTACGATTTCGAATACCGGATGCTCAGGAGCGATGGGAAGGTCGTCTGGATCCAGGATATTGTCAGCGTGGAGCTGAAAGACGGTCACCCGGACAAGCTTCGGGGTTTCATGATCGACGTATCGGATCGGAAACGGGCCGACGAGGCTCTGGCCGCAAGCGAAGCCCAGCTCCGTCTGGTTGCCGATGCCTTCCCGGCTTTCATTTCGTACGTCGACACCGAGCAGCGTTACCGCTTCGTCAACAAAGAGTACGAGAGAGGCTACGGATTCGCTAAAGAAGAGATCCTCGGGCGCACGATGCGTGAGGTCAATGGAGACGAAGCTTATGAGCGGCTCCGGCCATACATCGAGCAGGCGCTCGCCGGGAAGAAGGTAAGCTTTGAAGTATCTGGTCCGCGGCCTGGTGGAGGGGTGGAGCATTTCCACGGAACCTACATTCCGCAGATCAACCGTGAGGGGCATATCCTGGGGTTTTATGTCCTGGCCCAGGACATTACCGAGCGGGTCCGTTCAGAGGAGAAGTTGCGGGAACACCAGGCGCAGCTCACGCAGGTGTCACGGGTGGCGATGATGGGGGAGCTTGCAACGGGTCTGGCTCATGAGATCAACCAGCCGCTCTGCGCCATCATCAGCAACGCTCAGTCGGGCCAGCGACTCCTCATGGGGGAGATGTTCGGCCGCCGGGAGGTCAAGGAAGTGCTCTCTGACATCGTCGCAGACGGTAAGAGGGCGAGCGGTGTCATCCAGAAGCTGCGGGCCTTCCTCAAGAGCGGAAAGCTGGAGTGTCAACCCCTGAACCTCAATGAGATCTGCCGCGAGGTCGCCGCTCTGGTCCAACGTGACGCGTCCATCCGGCATGTCAACCTCAGCCTCGACCTTGCCGCGTCGTTACCTGTCACCCGCGGCGATCGCATCCATCTCCAGCAAGTTCTGATCAATCTGATCGTCAACGCTTTCGATGCCATGGAATCAACCGAGAAAACCGAACGGACCCTGACGATGCGAACGTCCCTGGAGGATCCGGATGTCGTCAAAGTATCGGTGATCGATTCGGGGCCTGGAATTCAGGATGAGGCAGCCGCGAAGATATTCGAGCCGCTTTTCACGACGAAATCGGACGGACTCGGGATGGGGTTGTCGATCAGCCGCACGATCGTCGAGGCGCACGACGGCAAGCTATGGGCGACGAGCAACCCTCAGGGCGGCGCGACGTTTCATCTCGAGTTGCCACGCCTGGTTGAAGAGGGTCCTGAGGAGAGAGAGGATTCCGCGGTGGAAGAGGCCGAACCGGCGGTTCCGCCGGCCGAGGACAGCGACACCTTT
>CBEVTG010000161.1:0-5313 GCA_965552745.1 uncultured bacterium | reverse complement strand
GATCAGCTTCTGCGAGGTGGCATTGCTGTTGACCACCAGGACGTGGCGTGTCGAGTGATCAACCTTCGGGGTTACCTTGCGGAGCGCCCTCTGAAGCGGTACCGCCAGGTCGTCGATCTTCTCGCGGCTCCACTTCAAGGGCGAGCCGCCCTCTGAGAGAACGCGCAGAATACGCCGAACCTTCCTTGTCAGGGCAACCGTGGGCTTCAGTGCCTGCTCTGCGATACTGCCGCTCAGATCCTTGAGAGTGGCGCCGAGCTCGAACAGCTCAGTGCGACGCCCTCCTGACAGGATCTCCAGCTCGACGCCGACACGGTACAGGGCGTCCAGGCAGGTGGAGGGCAGGATCGAAGAGGCAGGGATATCCCCGAGGAGATTCGCAGCCTGCCCCGCCAGGTCCAGGGTCTGGGTGGCGGTAGGTCCCATCCCCGCTAATCTTGTGAAGTGACCGCCGTTCGTCAACCCAAAACAGCCATAATAACCGACAGTCAATTACATGACATGGAAGAAGTTACACTCTTCTTCTGACCGGCTCTCAAGGAATGGGCGTGTGAACCCACACCGATCCACCCGGTTCCATCACCGGGCCGATCGAGCCCCTGATGAGCTATTTTTTCAGGTATTTATGACCCCTGCCGGGAGTGGGAGGTCTCGGGGACCGGGAGGACTTCCCGGCCCCTGCAAACCTTCGGAGGATGCCGCCCCAATTCCAGGCGGGTGGATGAAATCAGCTCGCCTTGCGCTCCTGCCGCCGCTTGGCGTCGGCTCGCTGCACCGATTCCTCGAAAATGTCGAGGCCTCGCACAAACAGCTCCTCGGAGATGTCCAGCACGGGCAGTATCCGTGCGAACCAGGAGATCGTGTCCCACATCAGGCACAGCCCGTTCTGCATGCAGTCAAAGTAGACTTCCTTGGCCGTGTCGTAATCGCGCTCCTTGGTGTCGCGGTCCTTGACGAAATCGATGGCCAGGAAGAGACCGCGGCCCCGGACGTCGCCGATGATCGGATATCGCTCCTTCATCTCCCGCAGACGATCCAGCCCCTGCTCACCGAGGCGCGCGCAGTGCTCGAGAATCCCCTCTTTTTCTATCCTTTCGAGGGCCT
Source organism: uncultured bacterium (assembly GCA_965552745.1). Classification (GTDB taxonomy): domain Bacteria; phylum Acidobacteriota; class Polarisedimenticolia; order JAPUKU01; family JAPUKU01; genus JAPUKU01. The sequence goes on along the minus strand of CBEVTG010000161.1, from coordinate 4,209 downwards.
TGATGGCCGCGGCGCACGAAGCGGGTTGTCCCGCGAAGGTGCCTCCGACCGACACTTCTCGGTCCATGACCTCCGGCGTGGCGGCGATCGCTGTGATGGGCAGGATGCTGCCGCTGATTCCCTTGCCGATCACGACCAGATCCGGCTTGACGTTGAAATGCTCGAAGGCCCACATCTTGCCGCTGCGTCCGAAACCGCTCTCGACCTCGTCGACACACAGCAGCCATCCGTGCTTGCGGCACATTTTTTCGAGGCGCTGCAGATAGTCATCGGGCGGCACCCAGATTCCCGCCTCGCCCTGAATGCCCTCGACCAGGATGCCGGCAATCGATTCCGGAGGAGCGCTGTAGCGGGTCAGGATCTCTTCGATGAAATCCGCGCACCACAGGTTGCACGAGGGGTACTCGAGCTTGAATGCACAGCGATAACAACTGGCGTACGGGGTGTGGATGTGGCCCGGCATGGCCTGCATGACCGCATCCCGCATGGAGGCATCCAGGGGGCCTGCAGCCATGGCACCGTACGACAGGCCGTGGTAGTTGGCGTGGAACGAGATGATATTGGAACGGCCGGTCGCCGCGCGCATGAACTTCATCGCTCCCTCGACTGCCTCCGTACCGGTGCAGCAGTATTTGATCCGCTGGATATGATCCGGAAGAGTCTGGAGCAGCTTGTCCGCCAGCTCGTAGCGGATGAAGTTCGCGATGCCTTCCGAGTTGCACACCACGCCAACGTCCCGCAGGACTTCGACCGCGGAATCGACAATCTCCTTCGCCGGGTGTCCGACATTGTTCGTTGCCCAGCCTGAGTTAAAGTCAATGAATCGATTGCCGTCCACGTCCCAAACGTAGCCGTCCCGCTGGGCGGCCATCATGAGCAGATAATCGAGGTCACGCGGATTCTCATACCCGCCAAGACGCGGGCGCTCGCTCATTTGCTTGATCAGCGCCTTCCCCTTGGGTCCCGGAAGAGGCGTACGTACCAGGGGATCTGTCTGTTTCTTCCTTTTGTCATGTTCGAGCATGGTCATGCTCCTTTGAGTCCTATGGTCCGAGAAATAATCGCCATTCTGCCTCCGGCAGGCGGGTCAATCCCCCGAACCCTTGATGGTTGCAAGCCAAAAAAAGGGGTGTGAGAAGGGCGTCAGCCCGGAAGGTAATTGCCCTTCGACTTCTTCCATAACTCGGCTCGTACAGATGGATTGTCCCACAGGCGGTAGTGGTGAACGAAGTCGAGCCGGAGGATTGCAAACTTCATTGCAGGCGATCGTATCCCAGCCGCGAATTACGGGTCAACTGTTCGGCCCGCAGGGGACGCCGGATCGCCTCAATCGCCGCGCCGTATCGCGGCCCGGGCGATGCCGTAGGCCACCGAGCCACTGACGATTCCGATGAGGCCGAACACAATCAGGTGCAGACTGGCACTTTCAATCACTTCGCGGATGCTTTCCGCCAGCGCGAAATATGCCAGCACACCGGGAGGGAACGTGACGAGCGCCAGGCCGATCCACCCGCCGGGCAGCCGCACCGGTCTCGGCAAGTCGGGCTCACGGAACCTGAGAACCCACAGAGAGATGAAGATCAACAGGTAGGAAGGAATCAGCACCCAGATCGACACCGTGAGAAGCTCCTCGAAGGGCAGCATGACGAGGACGCCGAAGAACAGGCTGTTCAGAAGAATGGCGAACCAGGGTGTCTCAAACCGCGGGTGCAGCCTCGCCAGTATCCGAGGCAGAAATCGATCTTCAGCCATGGCGAACTGCAGCCTCGGGTAGAGCAGGAGGCCTACATTGAAGATCGACAGACACCCGGCAATTGTTGCCAGGGTGATGAGGGAGGCCAGGATCCAGCTCCCGTGCGGAATGATCCCGCCCACGGTGCGTGCGATGTCCACGAACGACCCCTCCGACCAGGTCATCCAGTCATCGCGCACCATCAACGCCGCCGCCACGGGGACGGAATAGATGACGATTTCCAGGGGCAGCGCGATAAACAGCCCTTTGGGAACCGTCCGCTCGGGAGTGACGATCTCCTCCGAAGCGGAGCTCGGTGCTTCGTAGCCGGAGTAGTTCCACATGGCCACCAGCAGGCCGAACCCCAGCGCGCCCAACACAGTCTCTCCCGGTGGCACGAGCGGCGTGAAGGGATTGTGGCGAACTTGCAGGAGGGCCAGCGCCGTGAAAACCAGGTAGGGCGCCACGATCAACACGTTCAGACCCACGGCGCTGGCTCCCGCCCAATGAACGCCCCGGACGTTGACGAGGGCGCACGAAGCTATCACCGCGATCGACAACAACCAGCGCAGCCACGGAACGGAGAAACCGAACAGATCGACGACATACATGCTCAGACCCAGGTGAAGGAGTTCGTCCAGGAAGGTGACGATGAGAACCGGGTAGAGAGCCTGATCGAGCAGAGACGACAACATCTGCCACCACCCGCACTGGAAGCCCCAGTAATCTCCCAGCGCCCTGCGGGCCCAGCGGTAGCTGCCGCCCTGGATTGGAACAGCCGCCCCCAGTTCGGCCACCGTGAGGATCATCGGCAACCCCCAGACCAGGGGGCCGATGATCACCAGGAGCAGGAGCGTCATTCCCGGTCCGCTCGTGGGCAGCATGGTCTCCATGCCGAACGGCCCGCCACTGTAGGAGAACAGCACGGCAACGAGCGTGAACAGCCTCAGTTTGTGACGAAATCGTTTTGTCACTGCCCGGCTCCGGTTACGGTTGCCTGGAGGAGGAGGGAAGGCCGGAGTCTAACAGCGCGCCCGGTCGCTCACAAGGCTCGGGTTGGCGCCCCAGCAAAGAAAAAGCCCGCCTCCGGGTGGGAAGCAGGCTAGGTGGGTTCGGCGCTTCGCGCGAGGCCGCAGAGAACGCGGCCGCGCTCCCGGCCGCTCAGCGATGAGCGACGGGATGAGGCTCCACGACGGGTACGGGGACAAAGCAGTTGGGCAGCCGTCGCATGAGCTCCAGCGCCAGAACGAGGTTGCGTCCATCGGTGTAGGCACGACTGTTTGCAACCGCGGCGTTCACCGTGCTGCTTTTCGTCGTAGCTGACCTGGGTGGCCTCCCGAACTTGACGGCCATCATGCTCGGACAGCTGTTGAGGCTCACCGTCTTGCCGGCCTCGACGCCCTTCGCGAAGCTGGTGAGGTACGAGTAGTCGCTGCTCATGCGGCTGGTGACGCCCGCCGTCGCATCCAAGGTGCTGTCGATCTTGGCCTGCACGGCGGCGTTGGTCTGCTCCGCCTTCCAGGCCGCGTGTCTGGCCAGTGTCACCTCGTAGTCATCCGGATACGATTCCTGGACGCGCTGGTTGTAGGCGCGGGTGCTGCGAGCCTCATCTTCCGTGGCGTAGCGCTCCAGGATGGGCCGCAGGCTTCGCTCGATGCCCGCCACGTCCTTCGATTTCACCAGTTCACGCGGCAGCACAACCTCGAGCTCGAACTCGCAGTAGACCTGGTCGTAGAGGGTGAAGGGCCCCTCATGCCGGGGCACGAGCAGCGGCTCGTTCACTCTCAGGAAGAGATCGAGGCGCGAGCGCTTGGCATCCACCTTCACGACCTTGGCGAGCTCTCCCGGGCGGAAGCGGTGCCGGCCGCTGCTGTTGACGAACCTGCCATTGACCCGGTTCTTGGTGTAGGCCCCCGAACAGCCGGAGTGCGTCTCGACGGTCGTGACGGCCCAGGCACCCAGCCACCGGTGTTTCAGGGCCTTCTCGAGCTTGCCGGCGTAGGAGGGCACTGAAAGGCCCATGAGAATAGCCATAACAATAAGAATCCGCTTCATTTGAACTCCCCTCGGTGATTTGCCTGGCGCAGGCGCAGGCATCAGATTGTCGTAGAGGGAATTTAGGGTCTGATAGGACTTCAGTCAAATGTCCGTGAGCACAAGGTTTTTGCGGTCCGGCCCCTGATCTTCTGGCATGCAGAAACCGCGCACAATCCGTGAAGACCCTGCATCCGGGAGCGGGCTACGGCAGGCATACCGCATCCTGCGCTGGATAGCCATGGGGTGGCTGGTCCTCGTGCTGATCCTCATCACGAGGAATCCTCCCCCCCCCGGAGATCGACCCCGATCCCCTTGCACCGGAGCGGCTTCAGGACAAGCTTGCTCAGCTCGAAGAAGCGGCCAGCTTCGGTGAGGCACGTGCGCTCCAGCTGGACGAAGCGGAAGTCAACGTGCTGATGCGCTCCGCGCTCGGCCTGGGG
>CBEVTG010000160.1:0-5317 GCA_965552745.1 uncultured bacterium | reverse complement strand
GTGCAGATTCAGGGCCAGCACGGCCAGCAGGATTTGCTGGGAGCCCCGGGACAGCGCGACTGGCTCGATGCGTTCGCGGGACTCAGGAAGCAGCGGGCTGGTGTTGCGGATCTGTTCGCGGATCTCCGCCACCTGGAGCAGGAGGTTGCCCGTGCCGCGGAGCTTGAACGCGAGCGGCTGCAGCGTGCTGATCTGTTGCGCTTCCAAATCCAGGACATCGACCAGACACAGGTTCGCGCTGGTGAGGACGGCGAGCTGGAAACGGAGAGACAGAGGCTCCGGCACGCGGAGCGCCTGCGCCAGGCCTCCTCGGAAGCCATACAGGTCCTGTACGAAGACGATGTTTCCGCCGCCGCGCTGCTCGGACGGGCGCGGTCACGCCTCGAGGAGATTTCCCGGCTCGATCCGCAGGCGGGTCCAAGCCATGCCGCACTTGGCGAGGCGGCCGCCATGCTGGAGGAGGTGGCGCACTCGCTGGCCGCCTATCAGGACGGCCTGGAATTCGAGCCCGGCCGCCTCGAGGAGATCGAGGAACGGTACCGAACGATCGAGAGCCTGAAGTGCAAGTACGGTGGAAGCCTTTCGGAGGTTCTGGCCTTTGCACAGCAGCGGCACCAGGAACTGGCGGCTCTCGAACACCTGACCGCGGATCGGGCGCAGGTGCAGGAGCATCTCGATCAAGTGAGGCCCCGGTACTGGAAGGCTGCCGAGGCTCTGTCGATATCCCGCCGGAAGGCTGCTTCCCGTCTCTCGGCGATCGTGGAGCGGGAGCTTGCGGAGCTGGCCATGAAGCGGGCGCGCTTCCAGGTCAGCTTTGCGCATGCGAAGCCACCCTGGGAGCCCGGCTCCAGGCCGGAAGCGGGACCTGCGGGCGCGGATGAGGTGCAGTTCCGCCTCGCGGCTAACGTGGGCGAAGAGGAGCGCTCCCTGGCCCGCGTGGCCTCGGGCGGGGAACTGTCGCGGGTGCTTTTGGCGTTGCATGTCAGCGTCGAGGAATCTGAAAAGCCTGGCGCGCTCGTCTACGATGAGGTGGACGCTGGGGTGGGCGCCGACGTGGCAATCGCCATCGGTGAGCGCCTGCGCAGGATGGCGCAATCGCACCAGGTTCTGTGCGTGACACACTTGCACCCCATCGCCGCGGTGGCAGATCACCACCTCAGGGTCGAGAAGATCGTGGAGAGTGGCCGGACTCAGGTGCGGGTGCGGGAGTTGGGTACCTCCCAGAGAGTGGAGGAAGTCATGAGAATGATGGGTGGCCGGCGTGCCGGGGAAGTGGGCCGGCGAGCTGCTGCCGAGTGGGTCCGTCGCCGGGAGGTGACGTCACCATGAAGCGAATTGCGGTGTATCCCGGATCGTTCGATCCGATCACCAATGGGCACCTCGACATTGTGGGCCGCGGAGCCTCCCTCTTCGATGAGCTGGTTGTGGCGGTTCTGCAGAATACGGATAAGCAATCTGCCTGGTTCAGCGTCAGCGAACGACAGAGGATGCTGAGGGATGTTCTGAGCACCTATAAGAATGTCCGTGTCGATCAGTTCGACGGCCTTCTCGTGGACTACGTGCGCTCCGTCGGTGGCTGCGCCATCGTGCGCGGGCTGCGTGCCGTGTCTGACTTCGAGTACGAGTTCCAGATGGCGCTGATGAACCGGCACCTGTGTGAAGATGTGGAGACCCTGTTTCTGATGCCCGGCGAGGCGTACACATATCTCTCGTCGCGGCTGGTCAAAGAGGTGACGCAGCTCGGAGGATCGGTCAGCGGGCTGGTCCCCCCGCAGGTGGAAGAACTCCTGGCCGAGCGCGTGGAGCGGAGCCGGTCACGCAAGGGCAAACGATGAGGCTGGCGAAGCGTGTGGAGCAGCTGGAGATGTCTCCCACGGTATCGGTAATGCTCTAGGCGCAGCGCCTGCGCGCGGAGGGTGAAGATGTCATCGATTTTGGTGCCGGTGAACCAGATTTCGATACGCCGCTGAGCGCCCAGGAATCCGCCCACCAGGCCATCCGGGACAATCTCAGCCACTACACGGCCACCGCCGGTCTGGCGGCATTGCGTGTGGCGCTGGCCGGGCGCTACGAGCGCGACTACCCACTGCAGGTGGCGCCGGAACAAATCTTCATCTCGACCGGCGGCAAGATGGTGCTGTACACCGTGATGCAGACTCTGGTAGGCCCGGGCGACAAGGTTCTTCTGGCTTCACCCTACTGGGTCTCCTTTCCCGAGCAGGTGAAACTGGCAGGGGGTGTTCCCGAGATCGTACCGGCGCGCGAGGAAGACAATTTCGTGCCGCAGGCCGCGGACTTTGCGCGCGCCGTTGACTCGCACACCCGTGTCCTCATACTGAACTCGCCGGTCAACCCGACCGGGGCCGTCATACCGGGCGACGAGATCGAGCGTTTCGTGGAACTCTGCCGCGAGCACGATCTGGCGCTGGTGTTCGACGAATGCTACGAAAAGTTCGTGTACCCGCCGGCGCGGCACCAGACACCTGCGCTGCTTGCCGACAGGCTTGGGGATCGTCTGGTGGTCGTAGGATCGTGCTCCAAGACGTTCGCCATGACCGGCTGGCGGGTGGGGTACGCTCTGGCGGCTCCCGAGGTTGTCCGCGCTCTCAACAAGTTGCAGAGCCATACCGTCACCCACGCCGCCAACGTGGCCCAGGCGGCCGCCATCGCCGCCATCGCCGCCGAGAAGGAGTCGGTCCCCGGCATGCTGCGTGAGTACGAGAGACGCCGGGCGGTGATGCTCGACGGCTTGCGGCACCTTCCGGGAGTGAGTTGCCGGGAACCTCAGGGTGCCTTCTACGTGTTCCCCAACGTGACGGGACTCTATGATCGTCTGAAAGTGAAAGATTCCGTGGGCGTGGCGCGCCAGTTTCTCGACAAAGCACGGGTGGCAGCCGTTCCGGGAGAAGCGTTTGGTGCTCCCGGACACCTGCGGTTATCTTACGCCCTCGCGGAGGAGAGCCTGGCGCTCGGCCTCCGACGCCTGCAAGAGCTTTTGGCTTGATGCATCCAGCCCTGCCTTTCGGTGCGGGGCACATTAGCTGCCCGCCCGGCTCCGACGCTTTCGATCTCGTCGATGCGTCGGCGTGCGCCTACGCTCCCAGTTTATCCGCTGTCGAGGACGCGATGGCGCATCCGATAGGTTCCGATCCCCTCGAGGACGTGGCCCGGGGAGCGACGAGAGTTCATCTCGTCGTACCGGACGCCACGCGTCCTGCCGGCACTCCGGTCCTGGTCGATGCGGCGCTGCGTACTCTCGAGCGCGCAGGAGTGGGCGTCGAGCACACGGGCGTCGTGTTCGGCCTGGGGCTGCATCGCCCCCCGACACAGAGTGAGCGGCGGGATCTGCTGGGACGCTGGGCGGACAGGGTGGATGTCATTCCCTGCGAGCCGGACAGCGGTAATGACCGGCGCGATCTGGGCTTCACCTCTCTCGGGACTCCGATCTTCCTGGGTCGAAGAGCCACGGATGCGGATTGCCTGGTTCTGATCGGGTCGATCGACTTCCATTACTTTGCCGGTTTCACGGGAGGCCGAAAGGCTATTTTGCCGGGGCTCGCTGCAGCGGAAACGATCCATCGCAACCACCTGCGTGTACTGGGGGAGGGCGGTGCGGACCGGGATCCGAGGGTGGGACCGGGTCTGCTCGACGAAAACCCGGTTCACCTGGACATGGAAGAGGCCGCCGCGCGGGTCGGTCCGGCGTTCATCATCAACTCGGTCACCGACGGACGCGGGGGAATCGTCAAGGTTTTCGCGGGAGACTGGCGCCAGGCCCACCGCGCTGGCTGCGAGTGGGTGGCCGAACAGCGCTGCCTCCAGGTACGGGAGCCGCGGCCCCTGGTGATCGCCAGCGCCGGGGGGCATCCCAAGGACATCAACCTGATCCAGGCCCACAAGGCGATGGAGCATGTGCAGGCTGCGGTGGCCACGGGCGGAGTCCTCGTCCTGGCTGCGGAATGCAGGGACGGGATGGGGCACCCGAGCTTTCTGCCCTGGTTTCAGCACCGGCACAATCTCAAATCGTTCCGGGAGGGTTTGCAGCGACAATATGAGGGATACGGACAGACGGCTTACGCGCTCACGGCGAAGCTTCAACGGATGGGTGTGATCCTGGTGTCAAAACTTGCTGCCGAGGAGGTGGAAGCAACTGGTATGATCGCCGCGGAAGACATGGATCATGCGCTGCGGCTGGCGCGCGGCCGGATCGGCGAAACGCCCGGTTGGTGGGTGCCTCACGCAGGTTCCGTGCTGCTGCAGGTTGCTTGACATGCATTCTGCCCGTTCATACAATGCCGCTCGCAGTGGGTGTTTGATGACAGGCAAGGCGACCCTCCTCGGATTGGGAATCATGGTTGCTTCGCTGGTCATCGCCGAGGTGCAGGCACCTCCCCGGGTGCACCTTGTCACCGTCCGCGACGCAATTCACCCGGCCACCGCGAGTTATATCGAGCGCTCTCTGCAAGAGGCAGACGAACAGGGGGCGAGCCTGGTCATCCTCCAGCTCGAAACCCCGGGCGGACTGGTCACCTCCACCGAGCTGATTATCGAAGCAATCAAGGCTTCGCCGGTACCGGTAGCCGTGTTTGTTTCCTCGTCGAAGGCGGCCTCCGCGGGCTTCCTGATCACCCTGGCCAGCGACTTTGCAGCCATGGCGCCGGGGACGCGCATCGGTGCGGCGCATCCGGTCGGCCTTCTCGGTTCGGGAAGCCAGAGCGACGAGGAAACGGACGGAGAAACAGGCGAACGCCCTGCCATGGAAGCCAAGATTGAGAACGACATCGCTGCCTTTGCCCGTACGCTGGCGCAAAACCGTGGCAGGAACGTCGAAGCCGCCGAAGCGGCTGTGCTCCAGAGTGTCTCCTACACGGAAAAGGAGGCGCTGGAGAAGAAGCTGATTGATGTGATTTGTAATGACGTGCAGGCTCTCCTGGGCACCATCGACGGCCGTGACCTGAAGCGATTCGACGGCAGCTCACAACACATTTCGGTGGCGGGCGCCGAAATCGTCACCGTGGAGATGAGTTTCAAGGAGCGTGTTCTGTCGATCATCGCTAACCCTTCGCTGGCGATCTTCCTTCTGGGGCTGGGACTGCTCGGCATCTACATAGAAATGACGCACCCCGGCGTTGTGCTGCCCGGAGTTGTTGGCGGTGTATGCCTGCTCCTGTTCGCGTTCGCGGCCCAGGTCCTGCCGGTGAACGTCCTGGCCCTGCTGATGTTCGTGGGCGCTGTGGTGCTCTTCATTCTGGAAGTGAACGTCACCTCCTATGGCATGCTGACCCTGACGGGTATTGCCATGATGGCTCTCGGCGCC
>CBEVTG010000159.1:0-5318 GCA_965552745.1 uncultured bacterium | reverse complement strand
TGCCTCCAGTCGAGGATCTCGCGATTCCAGAACAGCCCGCGAACTCCCGTCTCCTTCTTCTTCCCGGGTGAGTCGTGTCGCTGGGATGTGCGCAATGCCTTCCTCTGGTACGCCGACCGCCCTGTCGAGGGGTGTTCCCCGACGCCATCTGGAAAACTTCCGGATCCTGCCCCCGATCGCCGCTGGTTCCTGACGAGCGCGGACGGTCTTCAGCAACTTCGCGCGGGAACGGGGTCCGTCCTCGTCTGGTCACAGCAGGGCGATCTGGTGCTCGCCTCCCGGGAGCCGGTATGAAAGAGGCTCGCTTCTCAGAAACGATCCTGAAAGCGGCCCGCACGATGAAACTCCGACTCGAACCGCAGCAGGCAGCCGCCATGGAAGAGCACTTCCGGCTACTTCAGCGCTGGAACAGGGCGGTCAGCCTGACCTCCGTGCGGAATCCAGAGGAGGCACTCGCCCACTATACCGAGCCGCTGCAAATCCTCGATCTGATGCCGGAAAGCGCGCGGGGGAAACTCGTCGATTTGGGCAGCGGGGGAGGGTTTCCGGGATTGATTCTGGCTCTCTTGCGGCCATCCTGGAACGTCCTGCTGGTGGAGCGGGCTGCAAGGAAGGTGGCGTTCCTGGCGGAGGCTGCACGAAGGCTTGGCCTTAGAAGCGTCCAGGTCCTGGAGCGCGATTTGCGATCGTACAGCGACCTGCCGGACCCCTGGGACTTCGACATCCTGACCTTGAAAGCAGTGGGGGCGTTCGATCTGGCTCTGACTCTGCTTGACCGGAGAGGGAATGCCGGGTCGCTTGCGGTTCTGCTTGCCGGACAGAACGGTACCTCGGAAATCGAGCAACGGCTCCCAGAATACACGGGAAGGCTCGAGCAGGCCGAAATCCGCCCTATCGCCGGACGCGAGCGCTCCTTTGCTTTAGTGATCCGGAAGATGAGCGCCCGCCCGAATTGTTCCACGTAGAACAATTGATCCCCTGAAGCCCACGTCCGGGCGCCAGACCTGAAAATGTTTCACGTAGAACATTTTTCACCCCTGCAGGAACGGTGCAAATGTTCCACGTGGAACATTCCCGCGTCTTTGTGGTAGGCTATGCCGCCCGGGAGAGCACTCAGTGGGCCGAATCATTTCCATAGCCAATCAGAAGGGCGGGGTCGGGAAGACCACTACGGCCGTGAACCTGGCGGCATCCCTCGCCGCCGCTGAGCGGCGCACCCTCCTGATCGACGTTGATCCACAGGCCAACTCGACCAAGGGGCTGGGCGTCTCGGTCGATGCACAGCAGCCGACCGTCTACGACACCCTGATCGGCGCAGTTCCGATCGAGCAAACGCTCTGTGCCACCTCACTGGAACATCTCAAGGTGGCGCCTTCCAACCGTGATCTGATCGGTGCCGAGATCGAGCTCGTTAGTGAGGAAAGGCGGGAAAACCGACTGAAGGAAGCGCTCGAGCAGCACCGAGGGAGATTCGAGTTCATCCTGATCGACTGCCCGCCCTCCCTGGGACTTCTCACCCTGAATGCGCTGGTCGCGGCCGACACGCTTCTCGTTCCGGTCCAGTGCGAGTATTACGCCCTCGAGGGAGTTTCGGAGTTGATGCAGACATACCGTCGTGTGAAGGAGGCGCTCAATCCGCACCTGGCTCTGGAGGGAATCCTGCTGACTATGTATGACGAACGCACGAACCTTTGCCGGCAGGTGGGAGAGGATCTCCGTTCGTTCTTCGATGCCGGGGAGGTCTTCGAGACCTCCATTCCGCGGAACGTACGCCTGGGGGAAGCCCCCTCGTTCGGCAAACCTGCACTTCTTTACGACATCCGATCGCGGGGAGCGGAGGCGTACCTGAATCTGGCCCAGGAGATGCTGGACAGAGAGGGGATTCAAAGTGAAGCGCAAAGCGCTCGGTAGAGGGCTCGGAGCTCTGATTCCAACAGCTGTGATGGAAGAGCCACCGCGGGAGGGGTTCCTCTGGGTCAGTTTGGACCAGATCCTGGCCAATCCCCGGCAGCCCCGCGAAGAGTTTAACGACGAGGCGCTCGAAGAGCTCGCCCGCTCCATCCAGAGCCATGGTGTGCTGCAGCCAGTCGTGGTGCGGCGGGGCAGCGCAGGATACCAGCTGATCGCCGGAGAGAGGAGATGGCGTGCGGCACAGAAAGCAGGTCTCAGCAGGATGCCGGCCATCGTCCGGGATGCGGCCGAGGATCAACTCCTCGAGATGGCTCTCATCGAGAACCTGCAGCGCCAGGATCTGAACCCGATCGAGGAAGCCCAGGCCTTCAGCAAGTTGCTCGATGAGCTCGGGCTCACTCAGGAAGAGGTTTCCAGGCGGGTGGGAAAGCCGAGGGCATCCATAGCTAACTCATTGAGAATATTAAAGTTACCTGAAATTGTCCAGGATCTTGTGAGGCGCGGAATCCTGTCAGCGGGGCACGCCAAGGTCCTCTCGGGCCTCAGCAACCCGAAAGATCAGATCGAATTTGCGAAGGAGGCTGGAAAGCGCGGTATGAGCGTGCGCGACCTCGAGCGATCGCTGACACGCCACAACCGGCCGGCCGGCAGCAAGAGCCGCGAGGTTCGTGCCCGAACCGACCCCAATACTGCCAAGGCGGAGGACGACCTGAAACGCGCCCTCGCCACTCAGGTTCGAATCGAGCGGCGGGGAAAGGGAGGCTCGGTGGTCATCGACTTCTACGACGAGGAAGAACTGCACCGGCTCTACAGCCTGTTTGTGGGCGTGGAACAAACCGCTCGTGCCAATTTGAAAGGGGGTCGTGGATGAAGGATAGGCCGGAGGGCGGTGAGCTCAACGGTTATCTGGGCCAGGGGACCTGGATTAAGGGGGAGATCCATTTCACCGACACGTTGCGTGTGGATGGGAAGGTAACGGGTAAGATCGTATCTGAACGCGAGCTTGTCGTGGGCCAGACCGGAGAAGTGGAAGCCGAGATCGAGGTGGGCATCCTCTCCGTGAGCGGCAAGGTCAGCGGCACCATCACGGTCAAAGATCGACTCGAGATTCACCGTCAGGGGCGAGTTTACGGCGAATTGAAGCTCGAGGCGCCGACCCTGATCATAGAGGAAGGTGCAGTCTTCGAAGGAAGCATCGACATGAAGACGCCCGGGGATAACAGCCCCGCCGAGCCGGCCACCGCGGAGCCGGAGCTGAAGGCTCTGCATGAGATGAAACTTGACTCATGATCCCACGAGGGGGCATGCTAACCCACGGAAAACAAACCAGAAGCGCTTGACACGCGGGCGCTTTTGAACGAAAATCCCCTCTTTTGCGGGCGGGCGGTCGCGCCGCAAAATCCCGGAAAGCGCCAACGATGTCATCCCGCTCAAGCAGCGTGATCGAGCAGTACGCGCGGGCACTCGTCGAAGTGCTCGAATCGAAGTCGGAGCGTGAGCGCTCGCGGGTGGAATCGGATCTCGAGGCCGCGGCGGGAGCCATGCGCCAGAGTGTTGAACTGCAGCGCTTCCTCCGCAATCCGGTCATCGACGGCAAGAGAAAGATCAGAGTTCTGGGCAAGACATTTCACGATGCCCAGCCACTGAGCCACCGCTACATCCAGGTTCTGGTCACCCGGGACCGTGCCGATCTGCTCCCCGAAATTTGGGACAGCTATGTGACGCTGCGTGACGAGCACGCCCAGATTCTGGTTGCCGAGTTAACCTCTGCCACGCCCCTGGGGCGTGACGCGGTCCGTAAGTATGAACGCGCTCTCCACGATGCCACGGGACATGAGGTGAGGGTCGAGATCAAGGAAGATCCGTCGCTGCTCGGGGGTATGCGCACACGCATCGGATCCCGTGTGTACGACAGCAGCGTGCGAGCCAGGCTCGGCATGATGAGACGCAGCCTGCTGAACGAGTGAGAAAAACTTAACCTTTCAGGGAAAACGCCAGGGAGTAGCCGTGCAGATCAAAGCAGACGAAATCAGCCGCATCATCCGACAGGAAATCGAGAATTTCAAGGAAGATATCGACGTCAGCGAGGTCGGTACGGTCGTATCGGTCGGTGACGGCATAGCCCGAGTCCACGGCCTGGACCGCTGCATGGTGGGCGAGCTGCTGGAACTGCCGCACGGCGTGCGCGGCCTGGCGCTCAACCTGGAAGATACGAGCATCGGAGCTGTGCTCTTGGGAGAGACGAACCGCATCCGAGAGGGGGACACTGTTCGCCGCAGCCGCCGCATTATGGAGGTGCCGGTCGGCGACGCCATCATAGGCCGGGTCGTGAACACGTTGGGCCAGCCGGTCGACGGCAAGGGGCCCATCAACAGCGAGGAGCGGGCACCGGTCGAACGCATCGCCCCGGGCATTGTCGACCGTGTTCCGGTGCGCGAACCGCTCCAGACCGGCATCAAGGCAATCGACGGCATGATTCCTATTGGCCGGGGCCAGCGTGAGCTGATCATCGGCGACCGCCAGACGGGCAAGACGGCCATCGCAATCGACACGATCCTCAACCAGCGCGGCAGCGACGTCACCTGCATCTACGTGGCGATTGGCCAGAAGCGCTCCACGGTCGCCCAGGTTGTCAAGACGCTCGAGGACGCTGGCGCCATGGAGCACACGATTGTGGTCGCAGCCTCGGCTTCGGAGCCGGCGCCCATGCAGTATCTTGCTCCCTACGCCGGTTGCGCGATGGGGGAGTACCTGCGCGACCGCGGCAAGCACGTGCTTTGCATCTACGACGATCTGAGCAAGCACGCCGCCGCCTACCGCGAGATTTCCCTGCTGCTCAGGCGCCCGCCCGGACGCGAGGCGTACCCGGGTGATGTGTTCTACCTTCACTCACGCCTGCTCGAGCGCGCCGCCAAGCTCAGCCCGGAGAAGGGTGGCGGATCGCTGACCGCGCTGCCCATCATCGAGACCCAGGCAGGCGACATCTCGACCTACATCCCGACCAACGTCATATCGATCACGGACGGCCAGATCTATCTCGAGAGCGACCTGTTCTACTCGGGTATCCGCCCGGCCGTGAACGTCGGCCTCTCGGTGTCACGCGTTGGCGGGAACGCCCAGATCAAGGCGATGAAGCAGGTGGCGGGCACGTTGCGTCTCTACCTGGCGCAATACCGTGACCTCGCGGCGTTCGCGCAGTTCGGAGCTGATCTGGACAAGGCAACACAGTCGCAACTCACCCGCGGCCAGCGCCTGACAGAGATCCTCAAGCAGGTGCAGTACCAGCCGCTGTCGGTGGAGCGACAGGTGCTGCTGATGTATTCGGCCGTCAACGGATACCTCGATGACATCGATGTGTCGCTCTGCGCGGATTTCGAGCGCGAGCTCTACAAGTACTTCGAGGGACG
>CBEVTG010000158.1:0-5322 GCA_965552745.1 uncultured bacterium | reverse complement strand
CCAGCAGCGTCCTCGGCTGGTCGTTTTCTTCCCGGTACACCTCCAGACGGCCCTCGCTTTCAAAGGGTTCCCACCGAACACGCATACCGTCAGGCTCAGGAATCAGTTCCAGAGAAGATATCGCCGGAGGCGGCTGCGCCGGTACCTGTAAATGCACCTGGTTCGAGACCGTATGCCGCCGGCCGCTGCGGGCCAGAAGCACCACCTGCACCCATTCTTCCGGCGCCAACCCCCGGATTTCGATCTGCCAGCTCATGCGCCGCGAGCGGCGCCCGGACTGAGGCGTCCACTCGATGGCGGGGCCTTCCTCCTGTGTCGCGCGCTGGAGGAAGTGCTTGAGGTCAAACTCCTCAGGCTCCGCAGGAGCAGCCGCGGGGCCCGATTCCCAGACCACGTCATACTCGACGCGCGCCGGGCCCGGTTCGAGGGGCGGTGAAGCCCCCCATGCGAGCTCCAGCACATCACCGGCAAGTGTCACCTCCAGATCGCTGACCGGGGGCGGCGTGCGTGGCAGCGGAGGAAGAGGAGGACCCTTCTTGCCGCATGAACCGGCAACAAGAACCGCCAGCAGCGCAGCCGCCAGCGGGCCGGCCCACGACGGGCGGCAGGCCGCTTCAGAGGATGTACTTGCTATGATCTTGATCACGCGCAATGCTGGCCAGCATCCGATGCACGTAGGCGGCGTCAATTCGCTGCTGCTTGGCGGCCAGATCGGGAGCCTCGAAGGAGATCTCGTCGAGCAGCTTCTCCATCACGGTGTGCAGGCGTCGGGCTCCGATGTTTTCGGTTCGCTCGTTGACCTGATGAGCATATTCTGCAATGGCGTCGATTGCATCCGGCGTGAACTCGAGCTGCACGCCTTCCGTTCCGAGCAAAGCGGTGTATTGTCGAATGAGGGCGTGCTGCGGCTCGGTCAGAATACGCACAAACTCCTCCTTGCCGAGCGGGTCCAGCTCCACCCGGATCGGGAACCGGCCCTGCAGCTCAGGGATCAGATCCGAGGGCTTGCTGACATGAAAAGCTCCCGAAGCTATGAAAAGAATGTGATCGGTGCGAACCATGCCCTGGCGCGTGTGCACCGTGGTGCCTTCCACGATGGGCAGGATGTCTCTTTGCACTCCCTCGCGGCTGACATCCGGTCCCTTGCCGCCCTCGCGCCCGGCGACCTTGTCGATTTCGTCAATGAAGATGATGCCGCCCTGCTCAACTCTGCGAATCGCTTCGCGGGTGACCCGCTCGTGATCGATCAGGCGTTCCTGCTCCTGCCGGATGAGGTGGGGCCGCGCCTCCGACACCTTCATGCGCTGTTTGCGACCGCGCCCGCCACCGAACAGGCCTGGGAGGATCTCCTTCATGCTGATCTCCAGATCCTCCATGCCGCCACCCGTGAACAACCGCACCGATGAGGGTGATCCCACGGGGATCTCGATCTCAATGATCGATTCCTCTAGCTTGCCGGCCCGGAGCTTCTGGCGCAGCTTCTCCCGGGTGCGCTGATGAGACTCGATGCCTCCCTCCCCCGGGGTCGCCGCGGCCGCTCCCCCGGCGGCCGTCGGTAGCAGGGCGTTGAGGAGCCGGTCCTCCACCTGTGCAGTCGCGCGCTGCAGGACCTCAGCAAACTTCTCTTCCTGCACCATATCGATTGCCAGGCCGGTCAGGTCACGCACCATCGACTCCACATCCCGGCCCACGTATCCGATTTCCGTGAACCGGGTTGCCTCGACCTTGAGGAAGGGCGCCTGGGCGAGCCGCGCCAGACGGCGGGCGATCTCGGTTTTTCCGACGCCCGTAGGTCCGATCATGATGATGTTCTTCGGTGCGATCTCCTCGGCCAGATCCTGCGGCAGCTTCTGTCTGCGCATGCGGCTGCGCAGAGCCACGGCAACCGCGCGCTTGGCCGCGGCCTGACCAATGATGTAACGATCGAGCTCGGCAACGATCTGCCGGGGGGTGCGCTCTTCCGGCGCGGGAACCATCTGTGCCGGTTCACCACCGATGGCGCCGGGCAACTCGAACACCATGCCTCAAATCTCCTCTACGACCACGTTGTCGTTTGTATAGATGTCAATGCCCGCCGTAATGCGCATTGCTTCGCGGGCGATATCGGCCGCGTCCAGCTGCGTATGCTGAACCAGCGCGCGCGCGGCCGCCAGCGCACAGGATCCCCCCGAACCGATGGCAATCAGTCCGTCGTCGGGCTCGATGAGCTCTCCCGTTCCGGAAAGCAGGAACGTGCGCTCACTGTCCCCGACGATCAACAGGGCTTCAAGGCGCCGCAGTACCCGATCCGTGCGCCAATCCTTGACGAGCTCCACGGCACCACGCTCCAGGTTACCGCGGTACTCCTCCAGCTTGGCCTCGAAACGGGCGAACAGCGACATTGCATCAGCCGCCGAGCCCGCGAAGCCGACCACAACGGTGTCCCGGTACATTTTTCGCACCTTGTGGGCGCTGTGCTTGACGATCGCTTCGCCGAGCGTCACCTGCCCATCCCCCGCCATGGCCAGACGGCCGTGATGGCGGATCGACAGGATGGTGGTACTGCGGAATTTTGAATGAATGCGACTCATGCGATGGCTGCGCCGGGGTGGGAGAGGGCCCACACGTCCAGGTTAGCCGTACAATATACCACGTGTACGACAGGCCTCCAGGAGGACAGCGGGCGGTCATCCGGGTCGGAACCGCTGGCTGGTCGTACGCGGACTGGGAGGGCATCGTCTACCCGCGCCCCGCCCCCTCTCGATTCGACCGACTGGCCTTTGTGGCATCCTTCTTCGACACGGTGGAAATTAACACTTTCTTTTACCGCCTTCCCGAACTCCACCAGGTTGCGTCCTGGGCACGGCGGGTGGCCGACCGACCCCGCTTCAGGTTTGCGGTAAAGGCTTGGAGCGCCCTCACCCACGGCCGTCCGCGGATGAGCGTCGAGGATGCCGCCGGTCGGTTCGTCCAACGGCTGCAACCTCTGTGGGAGGCACGGCTCCTGGGTGCGGTGTTGCTGCAGTTCCCCTACCGATTTCGCCCCGTCGACAGTTCAATCCGGCACCTGGAGCACCTGGCGAAGCTGCTGCACGGCCTGCCTCTGGTGGCGGAGTTCCGCCGTGCGGGCTGGGATTCGGGCGCGCGCCTCGAAGCGCTCGCTGCGCTCGGAGTGGCGTTCTGTAACATCGATCAACCACCCATTTCCGGAAACCTGCCGCCGACGGCCCACGCCACTGCACGCCTGGGGTACGTGCGCCTGCACGGGCGTAACCGCGAGTCCTGGTTCAGTGAGGAAGCGGGCCGCGATGCTCGCTATGACTATCTTTATGCGAAACCGGAACTCGAGGAGTGGGTTGCGCGGGTTGAGGAATTGAGCGCGTGCGGAGTCGAGGAAATCTTCGTCATCGCGAACAATCATTATCGCGGCAAGGCGGCCTGCAACGCGCTAGAGCTTCAGCGCATGCTCGTCGATGACAACTCGCGCGCCCCCGCGCCGTTGACCGATGCCTATCCCCGCCTCGGCCCGCCAGGATCGTCGTTCCAGCGCCGCCTGTTCTGAAATTTTCCTTCTATCATTCTTCGATGACGTCGGCCACACCCACCGGCTGAAGCGATCTCCTGTCCAACTTGCGCAGCATCTGCTCTGCCGAAGAACGGATTTCGTGGTCCGGATAGTTGGCGATGAGGAGCTTGAGGTAGGCCCGCGCCTCTCCGAAGCGCTCCAGGGCGTTCAGCGCCTTAGCGAGGAGGAAGTAAACGGTCGGCTTATCGTTAAAACGGGGAAAGCGATCGAGAATGCTGCGATAGCGATCGATCGCCGCCATGTACGCCTTGCGAGAGGCATAGAAGCGCCCGACAACAAGCTCGTGGTGGGCCAGAAGCTGCCTTCCTTCCTGCATACGTGCCTCGGCCTCCGCCACAAATGGACTGGCCGGATAGAGAGCTCTCACCTTGCGGAACTCTTCCATGGATTTGCGCGTCTGTCCCTGATCCTTGTCGGAGGAGTACACCTGTTCGAAATAGCACAGGCCGACCTGGTACTGCACGTAGTCAGACCGGGTGTGCAACGGATTGAAGGCCAGGAAATTCGTGTAGCGCGCCAGCGCCTCAGCAAGGTTGAGCGTTCCGCCGTCCCGATAGTAAGAGTCGGCCAGAGCAATCTGTGCCCGGCTGTTCTGCTCCTTGTCGGTAATGCCAAACTGCAGGACTTCCTGCAGCTTCAGCCGGGCTTTGTAGTATTTCTTCCTAGCGATGAGCTCATCCGCCCAGGCCAGTTCGGCCTCGGGATCCAGCATCGGCTTCTTATCGGCTGAAGCACATCCGGAAACCAAAAGGAAGACCGGAACCACAGCCACAAACAGCGCTGCCGACGTGCGCGCGCCGCGCCCACGACAAAAGATCTGTTCGCGCGCATCCTTCCTACGCAGGGAAAGGCGGATTCGTAGCACCAGGACTTATCGGACTCTCGGTGATGTGGCTCTGGACAGCAGACGACGCACATCGCGGGTGGCCGCAGCGGGGCGGCCACCGTTGAAGATGGCGGAACCGATAACCAGGACGTTGGCTCCCAGTGCCGCAAGCGATGAGGCGTTCGTACGGTCGACTCCGCCATCCACCTCGATGTCGAAGTGCCAGCCTCGCCGGTGGCGCAGTTGATCAAGAGCACAGATCTTGTCACGCACCGCTTCGATAAAGCGCTGCCCACCAAAGCCGGGGTTGACCGACATGAGGAGAACCAGATCGACAGCTCCGCCCAGCAGATCGACGCTGCTTAGAGGAGTACCGGGGTTGAACGCTACTCCGGCCCGCAGTCCCAGAGCGCGAATCTGTTGCAGCGTGCGGTGCACGTGGGGGTCTGCCTCCACGTGCACCGAGATCCAATCGGCGCCAGCTCGCGCGAAAGCTTCCACGTAGCGCGACGGCTCTTCAATCATGAGATGAACATCCAGCGGCAGGCGGGTCGTGCGCCGCAGCGCCTCGACTACCGGAATGCCGATCGACAGGTTCGGCACAAAACATCCGTCCATGACATCGATATGGAGTACATCCGCCCCCCCGCTCTCGACTTCACGGATCTGGGCCCCCAGACGCGCAAAGTCGGCCGACAGGACGGACGGCGCCACCCGGACGGAGGGTTGACCCGTCTTGCTCCGCCGCGATCGGGCGGGCGGGCGCTTCGTCCTCCTGGGTGCCCGCTTAGCTTTCGTGGATGAAGAGCGTGATGACATCTCGCTTGGTAACTGGATAGCCTGCCAGTGGATGCTGCCGCGCTACCGCACCATCAGAGTTTTCGAGACCGGGTTCGGTTACCACGTTGGCAGCACGGAATCCCGATCGCTT
>CBEVTG010000157.1:0-5350 GCA_965552745.1 uncultured bacterium | reverse complement strand
GAAAAGATGCTCTACGACCAGGCGCAGCTTGCAGCGTCCTACCTGGAGGCGTACCAGATCACGCACGAGTCGTTCTATGCGGATCTCGTGCGCGACATCCTGGAGTACGTGCTGAGGGACATGACGCATCCCGAGGGAGCGTTCTATTCGGCGGAGGACGCCGACAGCGCCAGCGATCCCGCCCGCCCCAGGGACAAGTCCGAGGGCGCCTTTTACGTCTGGGAGGAGGCGGAGATCCGCAAGCTGCTGGATGAGAAGAGCGCAGCACTGTTCTCCATGCGGTACGGTGTGCAGCCTGGAGGTAACGTTGGTCACGATCCCCACGGTGAGTTTCCCGGCAAGAACATCCTGTACGGTGCGCTTTCGATAGAGGATGTGGCCGGGAAAGTCGGCAAGAGCCCGGCTGATGCCCGCAGGATGCTCGACGAGGCTCGCAAGAAGCTGTTTGACGTACGGGAAAGCCGGCCGCGACCCCATCTCGACGACAAGGTCATCACCGCCTGGAACGGAATGATGATCACCAGCTTCGCACGCGCAGGAGCCATATTGGGGGAAGATCGCTACCTGAAGGCCGCCCGTCGCGCCGCCGACTTCCTGCTGGAGAATTTGCTCGATCGCAAGACCGGAAATCTCCTGCGGCGCTACCGAGACGGTGAAGCGGCGTTCGCAGCCACATCGCTCGATTACGCCTGCGTGATCCAGTCTCTGCTCGACCTGTACGAGGCCGCCTTTGACATTGCGCACCTGCGGCAGGCCGTAGCGCTGCAGGAGCGACATCTGGAGAAGTTCTGGGACGAAGCGGCCGGGGGGTTCTGGGAGACGACGGGTGAGGACCCGAGCGTTCTGTTGCGTATGAAGGAAGACTACGACGGCGCCGAGCCTTCATCGAACTCCGTGGCAGCACTCAACCTGCTGCGCCTCTCCCAGATGACGGATAACCACGACTTCAGGGCCAGGGCCGAGCTCACGCTCGGTACCTTCTCGTACCGCCTGGGACGCATACCCCAGGCGCTTCCGCAGATGCTGGCAGCGCTCGACTATTCGCTGACAAAGCCCCGCCAGGTTGTCATCGCAGGAAAACCCGACTCCGGCGACACCCGGGCCTTGTTGAAGGAAGTGCGCTCGCGCTTCCTGCCCACGACTATTCTGCTGCTTGCCGATGGCGGCGAGGGACAGAAGGAGCTTGCAAAGACACTGCCCTTCGTGCGCACCATGAAGCCGATCGACGGACAAGCCACCGCCTTCGTATGCGAGAACTACGCGTGCGAGCTTCCGACCACCGATCCGGCCGTCATGGCCCGCCTCCTGGACAAGAAGAGGCCGGCTGGCGAGCGTGGCTGAGCGAAGTCAGATCCTCCCTCCCCCCGAACACCTGTTTGTCTACGGCACACTGCGCCCTGGGCAGAGCGCCTTCGAGAAGTTTTGCCGGGAGGCGCTCACCGTCGATCCTGCCGTGGCAAGCGGATCCCTCTATGTCCTGCCAGCCGGATATCCGGTCATCCTCCTGACGGAGTCAGTGTCAGAGCCGCCCACCCGCCACCGACCAGGAAGCGTTCGCGGGGATGTCGTGTCGTTCAGCGATATGCAGACCCAACTCGGGCTTCTGGACGCCTATGAAGAAGTGGGCGGAGCGAGATCCGAGTATGTGCGCACGATCATCGACGTGCGACTGCTGGAGTCCGGAAAGATGTTACGCGCCTGGACTTACGCCTGCCCACCTGAGGAGGCGGTGGCTCTGGCTGGAAAAGCGCGCCTGCTTTCCTCGGGTGATTGGATCGATCGTTGAGACCAACTTTCGGGCACCTGCGACCGGGATGGCGGAATGTGCGCCATTTTCCGATCCGGATCTGTGGAATTTAACGCAAAAAAGCTGCCAGAACGGTCGCGGGCCATTCGGGATTGCAGGAAGCCTCGAATGAAAGAGCCGCATCGCCCGGAGACTGTGCCATTTGCCGGTTCGTGACGGACCGGTCCACTCCACGCAGCGTCCGCCTCCGGAGGCCTGGGTGGCACACGAATTGCTGGACTATCAAGGTAGGTAGCCGGAAACCGCGGTCGGGTGGGCTCCAGAGCGGGCTGTGCCGGGGCTGGCGGTAGTGCCAGCGATTGCCGCGGGTTCGACTACAATCCCTCCCGAACGGTTCTGACTACGCAGGGGGCCGCCGCCGGCAGCTGAGGGAGGGGTGTCTGTAGTGAATCAGGAAGCTCATGGACCGGTCTCAGGCCGGCGCCGTACCCTGGCCTGGCTGGGCAGAATCTTCGTGTCACTGTGGGGTGTCGGCTTCGTCGGCGCCGTCCTGTCGTACCTGAAAGTTCCCGTGACGCGGCGGCAGCGGGGCGGAAGCGATCGCACGCTCAGGGCCGGGCCCCTGGAAGCCGTGCCTGTCGGCGGAGGCCAGTTTGTGCGCCACGGTACACAGCCGGTCATCGTCATACGACCCCGCGGTGACCAGGTCGTGGCGGTGTCGGGCATCTGTACTCACCTGCGCTGCGTGCTGCGCTGGGACCCGAAGCGCACCGCCGTCATCTGCCCCTGCCACGCCGGCATGTTCGACCTGAACGGGAACGTCCTTTCCGGACCACCCAACCAACCGTTGAAATCGTTCCGGACAGAGGTGAGAAGCGGGGAGATCTATGTCCACCTCTGAGCGGGGAGCAGGTGGGATGAACAGGAAACGATCCGGATTGGGACGGCTGCTTGGCTGGTTGGAGGAGCGGCTCAACCTGACCGAGATGTTGTCACTCCTTTCGGTTTACGGACTGCTCTACACCGAGGTGGACACCCACAAGCCGGTGCGGACGGCCCTCAGCGAGTCGGTGGCCAGACCGGTTCCGGCTGATTCGCGAATCCCGCGGGCTCTGGGGCTCCTGACGGTAGTGCTCTTTCTTTTCGAGCTGATTACAGGGACGCTGCTGGCGCTCTATTACCAGCCGACGCCGGAGGCGGCCTACGCCTCGGTGCGCACGATCGTTCGAGACGTTTCCCTGGGGTGGTTCATGTACCAGATCCACCGTTGGGGGGCACATGTGCTCCTGGTCGTTCTCCTCGTGCGCCTGGTTCGGTTTTTCTATCGGGGCCTGTACCGGGCTCCGCGTGAGCTCCTGTGGATGGCCGCGGCAGGACTCTTCGTCCTGGCCGCGGCTCTCGAGCTCACCGGACGCGTTCTGAGCTGGGATTCGCTTTCGTACTGGTCAACCGTACGCGGCCTGGAAATACTGTTCACCCTGCCGGTGGTGGGAGAGTTTGCAGCCTTCTTCCTGGGAGGAACTGACATCACGGGCATCACACTCGTGCGGATGTATATCCTGCACATAGCCTTGCTTCCAGGTCTGTTTACTCTATTTCTGTACCTCAGCTTCTCGACCACCCGGCGGGTCGGTCTGAGTGGTGCGAAGGTGGCGGTCGAAAACGGTCGCAGGTTCTCCTACCGGGCGCATCTGTACAATGTGGCCATTCTAATCACCCTGATGTTCGCGGTCCTGGTGACGCTGGCCGCCCTGCGGCCGGTGCCTTTTCAGGCCGAGGCCGATCCCTATTCCACTCCGGCAGGGGTGCATCCGCCCTGGTACTTCCTGGCCGCCTATGGGTTCCTGGAGATCTTCCCAGGAGTCATTCCCCGGTGGATGAGCGCCGCCCTGCTGCTCGCGGTTCTGATTCTGTTCCTGGTGCTTCCGTTCCTGGAGCGCCGTCGGGTGGTGGGTTCTTCTTCGCCGCGACGTCTGGCTCTTACGGTCGGCACTCTCATTTTCCTGGCCTGGCTGGGCTGCACCATTTACGGTTTTATGATTGATCGATTTCCTGGAGGCGGAGTGTGAATCTCCTGGTCGTCATACTGACCGTGGCACAGGGGGTGTCCGCAGGAGCGGAACAGTGCGGCACCTGTCATCCTGATGTACGAGTACTGTTCGAGCGCAGCATCCACGCTCGCGAAAAGATCGCTTGCACCGAGTGTCATGGTGGCAATCCCGGGACTCTCGAGGTCGAACGGGCGCACCGCGGATCTTTCGTCGCCCGGCCGGCGCGCAAGGATATCCCGGCGCTGTGCGCGAGATGCCACTCAGACATCACCAGGATGCGCCCCTACAATCTTCCCGCGGATCAGTACGCCATCTACCAGACTTCGCGGCATGGCCAGCTGCTGACCATGGGGGATGACCGCGTGGCCGTGTGCACTGACTGTCACGGAGTGCACGACATCCTCTCGCCGAGGAACTCGGAAAGTCGCGTGGCGCGTCAGAATATTCCTCAGACTTGTGGTGCGTGCCACAGCAATGCGGATCTGATGAAACGTTACGGCAAGAATAACGATCCGGCGGCCGATTATCTCCAGAGCGTTCACGCCCGGGCCCTGCTCGAGGACGGAAACCTGCATGCGCCGGAGTGCTCGCGCTGCCACGGCGTGCACGGTGCTGCTCCCCCCGGTGTCGGAGATGTGGACAAGATTTGCGGCAGCTGTCACGAAGCCAGCCGCGGCAACTTCCTCGATGGTCCGCATGGGACTGCGGTCAGTGAGCTCGGTGATCCGAAGTGCTCCACCTGCCACGGCAATCATGCCATCGAATCCGCCAGCCTCGATCTCATCGATTCGGTTTGCACAGAGTGCCACGATACGGCGGGTGCCGAGGTTGAGCTGGGGGGCAAGCTCAAAGCGCTCTACACCTCCGCAGATGTGGAGCTGCAGGGCGCGGCCGCCCTGGTGGTCCGGGCGAAGGCTGTTCCGCTGGATGTCGAGGATTACCAGGCCAGGCTCGAGGAAGCCAGGACGTACCTCGGTGAGGTCCTCCCCGTGTTCCACTCGCTGTCGATCGAGCGCGTCGAACGGTTGACCCGGCGAGCGCAATCGATCGGCAAGGAGATTGGCTCCGAGCTCCACGAGAAGATGCGAGGTCGGAGGTTCATCCGCTTTGGTCTCATCGTGTTCTGGTTCTACGTGCTCTTGACCGTGGGTCTGCTGCTTCGCGCCCGACAGAGGAGTGAGCGGGAGGCGCCGCCGTGAGGCGAGCGTCCATCAGAGTGACGGCGCTGACGGTCGGCGTCGTTGTCGGACTGGGGCTCATCCTACTCGTTGGTGCAATGGAAGTTTCCTCTAAACCGCAGATGTGCGGCACATGCCACGTGATGGCCCCATACTATGAATCCTGGCAGACCTCCAGCCACAATCAAGTGGCCTGCGTGGAGTGCCACATCGCGCCGGGCATCACCGCGGAGTTCAGGAAGAAGTTCGAGGCGGTGTCGATGGTGGCGCGCTACTTCACCGGGACCTACGGGACCAATCCGTGGACGGAGATAGACGACAGCTCCTGCCTTCGGTGTCACGAACGCCGGCTGATCTCAGGCAAGGAGGTTTTT
>CBEVTG010000156.1:0-5362 GCA_965552745.1 uncultured bacterium | reverse complement strand
GGAGTGCGTGCCTCCGCGCGCCGGGCGGACGTCGCCCTCGGCGGGGGAGATACGACCTCCTCACCCGGGCCGGTGATGATATCGGTGAGCGTGGTGGCCGCTTTGAGTGGCCGGGCGCTGCGCCGCGATGGAGCCCGCTCCGGTGACCTGCTCGCGGTGAGTGGCCCGTTGGGCGCATCGGCGGCCGGCCTGCGTCTGCTCGAGAAAGGTTGGCGCTGGCGGGATGGGGGCGTACGCGGACCCACCTCCGACCCGGTCGCTTGCCGCCACGCCCGGGCGGCTCTTCGGGCCCATCTGTTCCCCCGCGCCCGCCTCGAAGTGGGCCGGGCCGCCGCCCGGCATGGTTCGTGTCGCGCCGCCATGGACCTGAGCGACGGACTGGCATCCGACCTGGCCCATCTGTGCGCCCGCAGCCGTGTCGGGGCCCGGGTGGAGCGCGGGCGGGTGCCGGTGGCCGCCTGCGCGCGGTATTGGGCGCGGCGCTGGAAGATCGATCCCTGGGCGCTGGCGGTCGAGGGAGGGGAGGACTACCAGTTGCTGCTGTCCCTCGGAGCCGGCGCTCTGCGGGCATGGAGCCGGCGCGGAACTCCCCCGGTTCCCAGGGTCATCGGGCGCATCGTGCCCGCCAGCCAGGGGCTCTGCGAGGTGACGCCCGATGGGAGCCTGGCCGCCTGGGGCCGAAGCGGGTTCCACCACTTCACCTGAGGGCCCGGAGGAACCATGCCACACCTCTCGCCCCTAGACAGATTCCAGTTCCCCTTCGTAGTACCTATTAAGCCCCCAGTCCGGAGGACGCCGCGTGGATGAGCGGCGGTTAATCGAGGATGCAGCCCGGGGTGACCGGGCCGCCTTCGATACCCTGGCGCAGCAGGTTCATCCGCTCGGGTACCGGATCGCGCGACGCATCCTGGGCAGCGCCGAGGAGGCGGCCGACCTGGCCCAGCGAGCGCTGCTCAGGCTCTGGGAAGTGCTGCCGCGATACCGGCGAGGACGGGGCAATTTTCGATCCTGGTATACGAAGATGGTCGTCAATCTTGCAATCGATCAGCACCGGCGCCTGCGCCTGCAGCGCCGTTTCGAGACCGTTGTGGATTCGCCGGAGCGGGGTGCCGTCCAGCCCGATCCGGGGGGGCCTTCGGAGGCTCTCTCCGAGGCCGAGGTGGAGAAGGTGCTCGAGCGCGTCGCTGCCTTTCTCAGTCCGCAGCAGCGAGCGGCTTTCTCCCTGGTGGAGATCGAAGGGCTGACCTCGGCCGAAGCGGCGGTGGCGATGGGGGTGCGTTCTTCCACGGTCCGCAACCACCTGCTGGCGGCGCGAGCCGTCCTCAAGGAGCAGATGCGCCGACAGTTTCCGGAGTATTGCCGGGGGTATGACCAAGATGATTCCTGAACAGCCGATCTGTGAGCGACTGAGAGCCTCCTGGGGCGACCTGGATGCTGCGGAGCCGTTACCCGGGTGGGCGGCGGAGCACCTGAGGGAGTGCGCTACCTGCCGCTCGAGGCTCGCATCCGATCCGAGCCGGCTGTTCGCGGTGCTGCGCGGGGTGTCACCTGAGCCCGTGCCGGCCTGGACACCGCTCACGCACGAAGCGCTGCAGAAGCGCGGAGAAGTGCAGAAAGCTCTACGCCGCCGGCGCTCCTGGGCCCTGGCGGCCGCCGCGGCAGTGGTTCTGGGCACGGCTCTATGGGCGCTGCGACCGCAGCCGGTCTCTCCCGGGGGGACCGAGGCCGGGCCCGTGGTAGCGGAGGCTGACTCGGGTGAAGGTTTCGTGGAAGAAGCGAAGGTGATCCATGCCGCCGCGCCTCCCACTCTTGAATCGATCGCATCCCCGGCTGCGCATGTCGTGGCGTTCAAGATCTTCGGTCAGGAAGATCGGGTG
Organism: uncultured bacterium; assembly: GCA_965552745.1. GTDB lineage: Bacteria > Acidobacteriota > Polarisedimenticolia > JAPUKU01 > JAPUKU01 > JAPUKU01. The sequence continues at coordinate 3,485 of CBEVTG010000156.1, read as the reverse complement.
ACCGAGGTGATTCTAATCTTTAATGAGGAGATCGAGCTGTGAAGGCCCGGTTCTGCTGGCAGGCGCCCGCACTGAGAGGACTGCTGTGTGCTCTTTGCGTCGCCACGGCGGTTCCGGCGCTCGCGGTCCCCGAGATTTCCAAGCCGGGTGTGGCGACCGGTGTCCCCACAGAGGCGCGCGTTTTCCGCCTGCAGTACAAGCCGGTCGATCAGGCGGTGCCTCTCATCCGCCCGCTCCTGAGCGAGGATGGCACCCTGTTGCTGGAATTGCGCCGGCGTGCCATCACGGTGCACGACCGCCCGGACCGCCTGGAGCAGATCCAGGGCGCGCTGGACGCCTGGGACGTGCCGCCCAAGAACGTGCGCTTGACCCTGCAGATCATCCGCGCCCGGGCCATCGAGGGGGGCAGGGTACGGCTCTCCCAGGAGCTGCGCGGTATAGGGGAGGCCCTCAAGGACGTGACGCGATGGACCGACTACGAGAATGTCGGCAGCGTGTCTGTGAGCACCAGTGAGGGAGGCAGCGCCACGCTCGATGTGGCCGAGTATCGCATCCATCTCATTCTGGATCAGGTGGCCGACGGCGGCGGGACCATCCGGCTCAAGCGCTTTACGCTGCAGCGCAGCGAGGTGGGAGCGGACGGTGTCGAGCGCCTGAAGCCCATCTGGGACACGGTAATGAATCTTAAGACAGATCAGTTGACGGTGCTCGGCGCCACGCGCCTCGAGCAAAGCCAGAAAGCCATCCTGTTGACGATGACGGCCAGCATAGAGGAATGAGGCAAAAAGCGTGAGCGAGTTCGTGTGCAAACTGGGTACCCCCAGCGGAGAGATCATCGAGGGTGTATACACCGCGGAGTCTGCGGAGGACTTGCGCCAGGATTTCGAGCGCAAGGAGTATCTCATCTACTCGCTGCGACCGCGGAACCTGATTGCAGGCCTGCTGCGCCCTGCGAGCAGCGGCTCGGGAAAGGTCACTCCCAAGGAGTTTCTGATTTTCAACCAGGAGTTGGTCTCCCTGCTCCACGCCGGGCTGCCGATCGTCGCCAGTCTGGACATTCTCATCGAGCGTCGAAAAAATCTGGCCTTCCGCAAAGCCCTGCAGGAAATCAGGGATCGAGTGCGCTCCGGTGCGGCCCTGTCGGAGGGGTTTGCCAGCTACAGCCACCTGTTCCCGCCGATCTATGCATCGACTCTGGCTTCGGGCGAGCGCAGCGGCGAGATTGAATCAGTGTTGCGGCGTCATATCAAGTACACGAAGACGGTCATCGCTGTCCGCAAGAAGGTGTTCTCGTCCCTGATGTATCCAGTCTTGCTCTTGCTGCTGTCGGTGGGCCTGGTGGGCCTTCTCATCCTGTGGGTGTTGCCCCAGTTTGCAGGCTTCTACTCGGAGTTGGGCGCCGACCTTCCCCTGCTGACCCGCGTTCTCCTGGCAGTGTCCGGGCTTGTAACGAAGAACGTGTGGGTGTGCCTGCTGGCGGTCGGCGGAGGCTGGTTCGCCCTGGTCGCGTGGACCCGGACCGAGGCGGGCCGTGTGCAGTTCGATCGGCTGAAGCTCTTGCTGCCGCTGGTTGGCGGCATCCTGCACAAGTACGCGATCGGAAACCTCACTCGAACCCTGGGAACTCTGCTCGAAGGTGGAATTCCCCTGGTTCAGGCCCTCGACATCGCCTCTCCGGCGCTGCGTAACCAGGCGTTTCGCACGGCGGTGGAGAAAACCGCGGTCCGCGTGCGCGAGGGACAACCCCTGTGGGAGTCGCTCGAGCAAACCGGCCTCATGACCGATCTGGCGATTGAAATGGTCAAGGTTGGTGAATCGACCGGTTCCCTGGAGACGATGCTCGCGAACGTGGCGGATTTCTACGACGAGGAGATCGACAACGAACTGACGACGCTCACCTCGTTGCTCGAGCCGGCCATGCTGGTGATCATGGGCGCCCTCATTGCCATGATCCTGCTGGCCATGTATCTGCCACTGCTCGAGGCCTACAGTTCGTCGAGGATGTGATGGCGAGGAGAACGTAATGGCGGACGACATGACCCAGGATGCTGTGCCTCCCAGCGTGCGGGACGAGGCATCCTCAGAGGTCGATCGCATCAGCGAAGAGGTGGAGGCACGCCGTCTGGCGTCCCGTCTGGGGATCGATTATGTCGATCTGGAGCAGTTCGAGATCAACCATGAGTTGTTCCGTGCCATTCCGGTAGATCTGATGTTCCGTTACAACTTTGTTCCCTTCAAGGAGGAAGGGGAGGCACTGGTTGTGGTGGTGCCGGACCCGACAGAGGTGCTGACGTTGGACGAGCTGGAAATGCAGCTCGGGCGCCCGCTGAAGCTGAGGGTCGCCACGCACAGCGGCATTCAGGAGATCCTCAAGAAGAGCGAGTCGAGCCAGCGCGTGCTCGACGAGGCTACCGAGGAGTTCCGTATTCAGGTTCTGCGCGAGGACGAGAGCGGCGAAGAGCAGATCAGCATCGAGCGCCTGACCAGCGATACCAGCCCGATCATCAAGCTGGTCGACTCCACGATCTTCAATGCCCTGCAGCGGCGTGCCAGTGACATTCACATCGAAACTCGGGAGCGCGAGGTTGTGATCAAATACCGCATCGATGGTGTCCTGTACAACGCGATGGATCCTATCGACAAGCGTTTTCACTCGACGATCATCTCGCGCATCAAGATCATGAGCGAACTGGACATCGCCGAAAAGCGTGTTCCGCAGGATGGGCGCTTCAAGCTGCGTATCAAGGGACGCACGATCGATTTCCGAGTTTCGATCATGCCCAGCGTGCACGGCGAGGACTGTGTCATCCGAATCCTGGACAAGGAGTCGGCCAACGAACAGTTCTCCACCCTGAATCTCGACATTCTCGGTTTCTCCGACATGGATCTTAAGAAGATCCGCAAATCGATTCACGAACCCTACGGCATGTTCCTGGTCACCGGACCCACCGGAAGCGGTAAGACCACAACGCTCTACGCCTGTCTCTCGGAGATCAACAACAGCGAGGATAAGATCGTCACCATCGAGGATCCCGTTGAATACCAGCTGGAAGGCATCACTCAGATACCTATAAACGAGAAGAAAGGTCTGACATTTGCTCGCGGCCTTCGCTCCATCCTGCGTCACGATCCGGACAAGATCATGGTGGGCGAGATCCGTGACGAAGAGACGGCGCAGATCGCGGTGCAGTCCGCGCTCACGGGCCACCTCGTCTTCACGACGGTGCACGCTAACAATGTCGTGGATGTGCTCGGGCGTTTCCTCAACATGAAGGTTGAGCTCTATAACTTCGTGAGTGCTCTGAACGCCATCCTGGCACAGAGGCTAGTGAGATTGATCTGCACCCACTGTAAGACTGAGGTGAAGGTTCCCGCCTCTGCGTTGCGGGAGAGCGGCGTTGATCCGAAACTCGTTGGCAGCCGAGCGCTCTACGAGGGCAAGGGCTGCATCGAATGCAACGGCCCGCGGGTCACGGCGCTCGGCC
>CBEVTG010000155.1:0-5367 GCA_965552745.1 uncultured bacterium | reverse complement strand
GCTTTTGTGCCGTGTGAGAGGTGCAACGGCCAGCGCTTCAACGCCGAGACGCTCGAGGTGCGTTACGCGGGACGCAACATTGGCGAGGTGCTCGACCTGACGGTGTCCGAAGCGCTCGAGGTGTTCTCGGCCCATCCGCGTACTCGTCGCACCCTGGAGGTGCTCGACCAGATCGGTCTCGGATATCTACACATCGGTCAACCGAGCCCCACGCTCTCGGGAGGGGAGGCCCAGCGCCTCAAGCTTGCCGCTGAGCTCGGCAACGCCACGCCGGGCGGCACGCTCTACGTTCTCGACGAGCCCACGACCGGGCTGCATATGGTCGATGTGACCCGTCTCATCGGTGTTCTCCGGGAGCTCGTGTCGCGTGGGGACACGGTGCTCGTCATCGAGCACAATCTCGATCTGATCTCCGCGTGTGACTGGATGATCGAGCTGGGCCCGGAGGGAGGCGAAGCGGGCGGCCGGGTGGTGGCCGAAGGGGTTCCGCTGCAGGTGGCCCGCGCGGCCGACACCTACACGGCCGAGGCCCTGCGTCAGGTGCTTCCGGCGGACGGCTCTTCGAAAAAGCGTCGCCAGCGGTCGGGGGAAGGGGGGCGTCCCAGAAGGCTGACGCCGAAAAGAAGCCCGACGGATGTCGCCAGCGCCGGGTAGACGGTGGGGCCGATCGCTGCGCCGCCCCCGAGCTCCCAGCCCAGCGTCACCAGCATGCCTCCGGCGATCGATGCAACACCCCCGGCTGGCGTGGCGCGTTTCCAGAAAAAAGCGGCCAGGATTGCCGGCGTGAGACCCGCGCCGTACATCGTGTAGGCGTACATGGCAGCTTCCAGAATGCCGGAGAAAAACCGCAGCTGCACGTACGCCACGAGTCCCAACAGCACCACCATCCCACGCGACACGATGAGAATTTCCCGGGAGGTCGCCCGGGGTCTCAAGAAGCGCTGGTACACATCCCTCACCAGGTTGGTCGACGGGACTAGCAGGAACGAGTCGGCCGTCGACACGATCATGCTCACCGCCGCGGCCAGAAGAAGACAGCCCAGGGCCACGGGTAGTCCGTGGCGGATCGAGTACAGAAGAATGGTCTCGCTGGCATTCTTCACTCCGATCGGCAGAGCGCTCGCGGCGGCCGCCGAGGGATCGCCCAACTCCGGGTAGAGGGCACTGCCGACGATCGCTGTGCAGGCCAGCAGCAACTCGATGCCGACGAGACCGACGATCCAACCGGCGACCGCCCGCCGGGCGGCGGTCTCGCTTCGGGCCGAGAAAAAGCGCTGGTACATGTTCGACTCGCCCAGCAGCAGCAGCATGGCCGGCAGCATGTAGGCGATTGCTTCGACCCAGGTGAGGTTTCCGAACAGGCTGAAGTGGGAGGTGGGCAGGGAGGCGTGCACGCCCGACCAGCCACCCGCTTTGCTCAACAGGATTGGAAAGACGATCACCATGCCTCCGGTCATCACCGCGCCATTCACCAGATCGGTATAAGCCACCGACAGCATTCCGGCCAGGGCCGTGAAGGTTATGACGAACAGAGCGGTGATGAGCATTCCTGTTTCCGCATCCAGGCCGGTGGTCATCGCCAGCACCGCCCCACCGGCGCGAAACTGATACGAGGTGATGGCCGTGTAGGCAACTACCGTGGTGAGCGTGCCGAGGACGCGTGCGGCCACGTGGTATCGCAGCTCCAGCAGATCCGGAACCGTGAACAGCGCCAGGCGTCTGGCACGAGCAGCCACGAAGTAAAGCAGCCCAATCCCGATCCATGCGCCGGCCGAGAACCACAGAGCGGCAAACCCTTCCCGGTAAGCAAGACCTGCCGCGCCGAGCAGGCTGCCAGAGCCCATCCAGGTCGCCATCAGGGTGCCCACGAGCACACCGGCGCCCAGCTTGCGGCCGGCTGACCATGAAGTCGTCCTGGCTCCGTACCCGTCGGCTGAGCACCGCGGCCAGCAGGACCAGGACGCCCAGATACACGAGTATGGAAATGAGGTAGACCAAGGTGGGGGGGATTCTACCGGGAAGCGAGGGGGTGCGTCTCCCCCTCTTGAAGCGCCGGCCCGTTCGCCAGGACGTGGAACAGGTTGTTCTGGAAGACCAGGCTGCGCGTCAGAAAACCGTGCTGCGCGCAAAGAAACACCGTCTGTTCAAACGGCAGCGCTGGCTCGGCGCTCGGGGGGGCCGTAGGGTCCTGGTCCAGAAGGCTGGCCAGGGTGACCGAGCCGTCACCCGGCATGAATAGCAGATCCCGGACCAGGTCCGTGTACTGGGGGTCGGTGTGCGCCGCCTCCGCCGAGAACGCGAGCTTCCAGATCCCGCTCTCCTCCTGGAGCACGGCGCGTACCTGGGTGGGGATGCAGTCGCTTCCGAAACTGTAAAGTCGGACGCCGCCCTGGCGGCCGTCGGCCTGGCTCAGGGCATTGTGGAATCGGTCGGCACGCTCGAGCGCGGCGCCGAGGAATGCATGCATCTGCTCACGCATTCTTTGAAACGATTCCGCCGACTTACGTTCCCAGCGGGGTAGCTTGGACCGCATCTCGGCCAGGATGTGCGGCTGGTAGGCCGACCAGCCGTATTTGACCCAGTTGTCGGCGTCGTACAGGCTGATGGGCAGAACTTGGCCCTTCGCGTCGACGAAAGGTCTCGCCTCCCGGCCGGGAAAGAGCTGGTAGATGGAGGGCATCGTGAAGAGCGCTTCCGGGGACAGCGAGCGCGTAATTCCCAGATGCATGACCCGAAACGCCGTCAAGGAACCCTCGTTCGGTGTGCCGATGAGGACCACCTTGTCGATGTTGCGGACTCCGGCATACGACGGAGCGGGCAGGGGATCCTGATCCAGCACATCCTCGGTTCCGTAGGCGACGTAGTAGCGTGCCACCAGGCCACCCATCGAGTGGGCTACCAGGTCGATCTTCATATCCGGGCGTCCGTGGGCCTCGACGATGCGCTCGATCGCCTTGCCCAGCGCCTGAGCACTCTCGACATTGTCGCGTCGCCAGTCGTAGGCGAAGACGTAGAGGTTCTCGCCGGGATGCGGGTGTTCGATGTCACCGATGTCGTAACCGGCGACCTCGCGCAGTGCTCGCAGGATCGGGCTGTAGAAATCGACGCCGCCCACGCTGTCGCAGATTTCGTACGGGACCAGGTTGTCCCGGTTGGCCAGGAGGGCCTCCTGATCGATGGGCAGCGCCAGGTCATCGCCCTTGCCCTTCCAGAACAGGTTGCGCACCCGGCCCCAGACCGAACGCTGGGTGCGCACGTGCTGCAGCTTGGCGCCCATGAATCCGTGCAGGAGGATGACCGGGTTGCGGGCCTCCCGTTGCGCCGAATCGTGGTGCACTTCTTTCATCTTGAGACGCTGGAACGGCAGGCACCCCCCAGGCTGAGGCTGGAGAGCAGAAGGGCGGTGGTAAGACCACCCGTGAAAGAAACCCGGGGTGTCATGGCTGAGGTGCGGAGCGGATGGCTGCTCGAGAACAAATATATGACCCGTCCCTGAAGGCGGCAAGCTGCGCGTGGGATAAGGTCATTTCAGGGACTTCCTCGAATTATGAGACGCATCTTCTTTAGACACTGAAAGATAGAGAAGGTTGACAGGAGGCCGGGTTTCGGGAGTGGAGCGCCGATCAGCGCTCGGGGGCCTCCGCGGAGGGGCTGCTGTGAGGTGAGGTCAGGTACGAGCGGGTCTCTGCAGCCACCACGCCGCTGAGGGCGAGCAGTCCAAGCAGGTTGGGAAGGGCCATGAGAGCGTTCATGGCATCGGCGAACTGCCAGACGAGCTCGAGAGGCTGCACTGCACCCAGGAACACGGCCGCACAGAAGAGCACACGATAGGGAGTCACGCACCGCTCGCCCAGCAGGTACTCCAGACACTTCTCACCATAATAAGACCAGCCGAGAATGGTGGAATAAGCAAACAGCACCAACCCCAGCGCGACGATGAAGCCGCCGCTGTCGCCCGGTAGCCCGTGGCTGAAAGCGAACTGGGTGAGGTCGGAGCCGTTGCGGCCGGAGGTCCAGGCTCCCGTGCCGATGATCACGAAGCCGGTGATCGAGCACACGATCAGGGTGTCGATGAAAGTCTGGGTCATGGACACCAGAGCCTGCACGGCGGGGCGTGTGGTCTGGGCGGCGGCGGCGGCGATCGGCGCCGAGCCCAGTCCCGATTCGTTGGAGAAAACGCCGCGGGCCACACCGTAGCGGATTGTGTCTCTGACCACCGCGCCCATGAAACCGCCTGCCGCGGCGCTGCCGGTGAACGCCTGCGACATGACAAGACGGAAGATGTCGTCAATCCCGCGCCAGTTCAGAAGCACGACCAGCGTGCCTCCGCTCAGGTAGAGAACGATCATCACCGGCACGATGATCGAGGTCGCTCTTCCAATCGATCGAATTCCTCCCAGGATGACCATGGCGGTGGCTGCCGTCAGCAGCACGCCCGTCCAGACCGTGGGGATCTCGAGCTTGGAATGCACGAGCACATCAGCAACTGAGTTCGACTGCACCATGTTGCCGATACCGAACGCGGCCACCGAACCGAACAGGGCAAAGCCCGCAGCGAGCCAGCGCCAGCCGAGCCCGTAGGCCAGGTAGTACATGGGTCCACCGCACATCCGGCCCCGGCCGTCCCGCTGCCGGTAACGCACGGCCAGGATCGCCTCGGCGTACTTCGTGGCCATGCCGAAAAGGCCCGTCACCCACATCCAGAACAGAGCCCCCGGTCCGCCCGCCGCAATGGCCGTGGCGACCCCGGCGATGTTGCCGGTGCCAACGGTGGCGGCGAGAGCCGTCATCAGAGCCTGGAAGTGGGAGATGTCCCCCTCGGCCCCCTTCTCGCGGCGGCGCACGAACGCCAGCCACAGAGCGTGGCCGAGGTATCGGAACTGCAGGCCGCGGAGACGGAGCGTGTAGTAGACACCGGTGCCCACGAGGAGAATGAGCATCGGTGGGCCCCAGAGGATTCCGTTGGCCGACTTCAGGAAGGAGAGCAGCGCCTGCTGCATGATGGAGCCGGGGATCGTAGCCTGAACGAGGCCGTGGATCAACCGCCCGGTTTTAGCGCTTTTCTACGTCGGGGGTTGAGGAGATGGGCGAAGCCGGCAAGGAACGCATCATCATCACGGTTTCGCCCATCCCCAGCGTCTCACGAAGCAGAGCCACGAGGTTGACGAGGAGCGTTCCAGCGGCCAGCCAGCCATGGACCCAGGCCGGTACCACGTGGGTGTCCGTGCCACCGCCGAGCACGAAGACGGCGATGACCAGCAGCAGGGTGCTGCTCGACCACGGGAACACCCTGCGCTTGAAATCAGCCACGCGGCGCAGGAGATCGGGATCGCCGCCGTGCTCAGCGACCCACTCCTTGATGCGGCG
>CBEVTG010000154.1:0-5394 GCA_965552745.1 uncultured bacterium | reverse complement strand
GTCGGCGACCTGGATCAGGCCACGCAAGTCAAACTACTGCGCGTGCTGCAGGAACATGAGTTTGAGAGGGTTGGAGGTACGCGATCCATCAAGGTGGATGTCCGAGTGATTGCCGCATCCAACAGAGATTTGAATGGGGCTGCCCGGGACGGATCCTTTCGAGAAGATCTCTATTACCGGCTCAATGTGGTCTCGCTGACGATGCCGGCGCTGAAGGATCGACCCGAGGATATTCCGCTGCTGGCGAACTACTTCGCGGCCAAACACAGCACGAGGTGCAATCGTCATATCATAGGGATCTCGGCCGCAACCCACGAGTACCTGGCAGCGTACAGCTGGCCCGGCAACGTTCGAGAGCTGGAGAATGCGATTGAACGGGCGATCGTCCTCGGTTCGAGCGATCAGATTCTTCCTGAGGGCTTGCCCGAGGCAGTACTCGATGGGGAACCGCTGGCCGCTGCCTCCGAGACCCGATACCACGAAGCACTCAAGGGACTAAAGAAGGATCTGATCCTCACGGCCCTCAAGGAGACAGAGGGAAATCATATCAAAGCAGCAGAGCTCATGGGCGTGCACCCTAAGTACCTGCATCGGCTCATCAGAAACATGAAATTGAAGCCGGCGACGAAAAGACGCTGAATCAAGGGGTGCCCCGCGCTCATCCGCATCCCCGCCGCCGGCTGTGGCCACACTCCCGCCGGATCGGAAGTCGAGGTATTGACTGACGAGATCGGATGTCGATGAGAAAATTCACATTCCTCCAGGCGGTACCGCACTCGTTCTATTCCGCGGATCTGTACCGGGACGTGGCCCGGAATTGGAAAGGCACCGCCTTCGGATATCTCATTCTTTTGCAATCGGTGGTGCTGCTCTCGGCTGCTTACCAGATCCACCGGGAGTGGGTGACATACATGGACGACCAGGGAGTGGCAATCGTCCAGCAGATGCCCGCCGTGGTGATCGACGAGGGGGTCGCCAGCGTGGAGGCAGAGCAACCGTACATCATCCAGGATCCCGATACGGGCGAGGCGGTGGTGATCCTGGACACGACCGGGGAGATCACAGAGATCGGAGAGGGCAGCGCGAGAGTGTTGCTGACCCGCGATCGCTTCTTCATGAGGGAGGATGATCACGAGCCGCGGATCTACGAGCTCTCACAGATCGACCACTTCGAGCTCGATAGCCACCGCCTGGAAGGGTGGCGAAAGCTGGCAAGAAACGGTTTCGTGGTGGTGATGTTTCCATTCCTGGTTTTCGGCTTGACGCTCCTTCGTACCGTTCAGGTTCTGTTCTACGGTCTGCTCGGATTAATCCTCGCAAGAATGGTTCAGGCCCGCCTCGATTATCCGTCGCTCCTCTCCCTGGCGGCGGTATCGCTAACGCCGGCCATCTGTGCCGGAGCGGTTTTGGAACTGGCGGAAGCCAACTTGCCGGCGCAGGGCCTGATTCTTTTCGGCGTGTCGCTCTTCTACTTCGGCCGGGCCGTCATGGCCAATACGGAATCGCCGCAGCCCCAGGACACGCCAGCTCCGATCGAATAAGTCCGCTCCAGACCCAACGGGGCCGGGCTCAGCATCGAGTCCCGTTTCCTCCTTCACTCAAGATCCTCAATACCGAAGCCATGTTGCGGGCAAGGGGGCATCTCCTTGCATTTGTCCACCTGCAACCCTAGATTCCGACCCCGGCAGCTAACTTTCTCGAGAGGTGGACATGCCGAAACTCCAGTGGATCAAAATAGTAATGTTGATGTTGCCCCTGTTTCTCGTGTCCGTCGCCCCGGCGACTGCGAGCGACGCGGATCATGAGGGGTGGTATCTGGCGGTGGAAGCCGCTTCGACCACGCCGGGCAACGTGAACACGCCGCTCCTTGCGACTACACCTGGTTATTTCGCAATCGGTGGATCCACGGACGTAGAATCGAACGTCGAGTACATGGACTTCGACAGCGACGTGAGCGGCCGTGTCACGCTCGGTTATTCCTGGGGGAAGAGCGGGCGGCTGCAGGTGACGTTCTGGGATTACTCGGATGATGAAGCCAAGTCCGGTTTCAGCGCGTACTACCCATCCTACAGAATCAACTTCTTCACAATCGGGCCCCTAAGCAACTTTTACAATGGTTATTACTACTACGGATATGGCGACATGTCATTTGACATGACCCAGGAACTCGAGGTCACCACGGTCGATATCGAGTTCCAGCGCCCGGTGAGCATGGAGAGCGAGAACCTCACCGTCACCTGGGGAATCGGCCTGCGATACGCTTCGTTCGAGGATGAGGTGGAAGGCGAATATGTTTTTGATCCTGCGGGAGTCTTTTCAGGGCCCTTTCGCTTCCCTGTCTCACGGGAAATAGAGAGTGACGGGATCGGACTGACCGGGAGCATGGGAGTCGAGTACACGTTCCCGAACAGGCTTCTCGGCATGTCGAGTAACCTGCGTGTGGGTTTCATCGTCTCGGACGTGGACTCGAACCACTCGATTACCGATCTGGACGGCTACTACTCGAGCTACATCACCGTCTCCCAGAGCGTTTCCATGGAGGACGAGGTCGCGAACACGGTAGACTTCGAGGCCAACCTGGTCTTTCACGCAAACGATCGTCTCGATTTCGACGTCGGCTGGTTCTACAGCACGTGGACGGGAATGTCGGAGGTCGCTCTGAGTCGAACGCACCCAGGGGGGGCAAACATTTTCTTTGGGGGACCGGGTCCCACGATCCCTGGTGAAGACCGCGAGCGCATTACCTTCTCCGGCCCCAAGGTTCGGGCACGATTCAGATTCTAGGGCGGCGCCGGCCGTTACCTGGTCGGTGGGTTTCAGAAGGGCAGCGGAGCTTCGCTGCCCTTTCCTTTTGCTTCAGATTCAACCAAGAGCTGGGTCGCTTCCATCGTCGCGAGGGACGGAATCGGCTGAACTCAGCCGCCGATCTCAGCGAGATGGCGGGACACCGCGGGCTGGTCAGGTTTCAGCGCTAGCGATCGCTCGAGAGCTTTCATCGCCAGCTCTGTACGCCCCATTGACAAGTAGGCGCTCGCGAGATCGTTCCACAGTTGCGGCAAGGCGCCATCGACTTCTCCCGCCTGCTCCAGCAGTGGGATCGCCTCAGCCGTGCGGCCGTGCTTCATGTGGATCTTCCCCAGGGCGACCAGGCCTCTGAAATTGCCGGGCTCCTTCTCCAGCACACCCTTCAGGACCCGCGAGGCTGCACGGTCGTCATGCCGTGCCATCAGCGCCAGAGCCAGTGAGAGGCGAGGCTCAATATCATCAGGCTCGAGCTCTACCAGGCGGGCAAGATACTTAGCTGCCAGCTCGGCGTTCTCGAGCCCCTGGTAGACGGTGGCGAGATTGGCCACGGCTTCGGTGTAATCCGGATTGAGCGCAATGGCTTGCTGGAACGACTCGACTGCCGCGTCGGTCTCTCCGGCGTCGAATTGGAGGCTCCCGAGGCTGTTGTGCAGGACCTCGCTTCTGGGCGCCATGGTCGTACCCGTCTCCAGGACCTGGCGGGCCCGGTCGATGCGGCCCAGCTCACGGTAGACGAGGCCAAGGTTGTTGTACGGGCCCGGAAGATCCGGGTTCAGCTCGATGGCCCGGCTCAGCTCCCGCACGGCGCCCGTGGTGTCTCCCTGACGTTGTAGGATGACGCCGATCTGGTTGTGGGCTTCCGCGGGGGACGGATCGATCTCCAGGGCCCGCCTATACGACGACACGGCCTCGTCCCAGCGCTGCTGTTGCTCGTAGAGGCGGGCGAAGTGAAGATGGGCCTCCGCGAACTGAGGATCGGATTCCAGAGCTTCTTCGAGGGTTCGTTCCGCGCCCTCCCAATCCTGCCGGTCGCGTTGCAAAGCCGCGATTTCGGTGAGCACCGCCGCTCGATTCCATTCTTTCTTTAAAAGTGCATCCAGCTCCCGCTGCGCGCTGTTGATGTCTCCGCTCATCCGGTAGGCGCGCGCCAGGTTGAATCGCACCGGCTCCTTATCCGTTTGTTCGAGGGCTACCTCGAAAGCCGAGATCGCCTCGGCGTACTTACCCGACTGCATGTAAATCGTCCCTTGATTGATGCTGGCGGTTGGCATGCTCTGCTGGATATACCCGAGAGATTGTAGTTTCAGCAGAAGTTCCTGATCGTCCTGTGTGAACTGGGCGAACTGCGCGGTCTTGTCCTCACTGTACGGATCGTACGAGGCGATTTTCTGAACCGGGTGTTGAGACAGGAACTCCTCCGTGAGCGCTGCGCTGAGCACCTTTCCGTCCATGTCCTGGCCGACCGGAAGGCCGTACAGGGCCAGGAGTGTGGGCACCAGGTCGAGGATCGAGGCCCCCAGGATGCGTTCCCCGCCGCGGATGTCCTTTCCGGCAAACAAGACCATGCCGTCGCTCTCGTGCCAGTCGGCGGCGCGGCCCTGGCCGATTCGCGAATCCGTCGCGGGCCGCTCCCCGGCCATCTTGAATCCGTGATCGGAGCTCAGGACGATCGTGGTCTCGTTGTCGCCGAAGGCATCGATGAATTTACCGATCCACTCGTCCTGGTACTCGTAAAACTCCGGCACGATCTCACCGAACCACTCCACTTTCTCGGCCGGGATGCTTTCCGATTGGGGCGGCATGAACGGCATGAAAAGGTGTGAGGTGGTATCGGGTCCTTCGAAGTAGATGACCCGGACGTCGGTGGAGTGTTCCGCGAACAGCTTCATGCCGATATTGGCGTAAGTGTGGCTCGCAGCCAGAACGGTCCTGAACTCGTCGAGCCGGCTGCGGTCATCATCCGAGAAGCTGCCTGAATGGCGATTCAGATCCACGAAGCGGGCGATCTCTCCATCCCGGATCTCCGCCGGAGGGCGGATGAGTGAAGAAATGCGCCCGTAAAGATCGGACGGGTGGGTCTTCAGGGGATCGTCCTCGGGGAGATCCTCGATGCGGCCCTTGAAAAGCTGATAGGCAACCCGATCGGTGACCATGAAGCCGTGGACCTGTTCCGCTGGAAAACTGGCCCACCAGGCGATGACTCCCACGCTCACGCCCGCATCGCTCAGAATGCCCCAGAACGCGCGGGTAGTGCGTAACGTGCTGGTGACCGGCACCATGGCCCCCGTCTGCGGGTTCAGGGCCACGAAGTCGACGATACCGTGCTTCTCAGGCCGCTTGGCCGTGGCCACGCTGGTCCAGATCACGGGCGAAAGGAGGGGTGGCACGGACTTGAGGTTCCCCCAGGCACCCTCCTCGAGCAGGCGTTTGACGTTCGGCATGCGGCCCTGGTCGATGAGAGGCCGGATGAGATCCCAATCGAACGAGTCCAGGGCCAGCCACAGAATTTTCCTGGAGCTGGTGGCCCGGGGGCCGGTGGCGACCAGGGGGGCTCCTTCGTACCCGAGTCGTTCAAAGCGCAGGCTGGCG
>CBEVTG010000153.1:0-5428 GCA_965552745.1 uncultured bacterium | reverse complement strand
CTGTCTCATGTGCTGTATCGAAATAAAGGTGACGGCACGTTCGCCGATGTGTCGGCCGCCGCCGGCATTGCCGCCAGCCCGAGCTACGGATTCGGCGCCGTGGCGGGCGATTTCGACAACGACGGAGACCCGGACATCTACGTGGCGAACGACTCCGTGACCAATTTCCTGTGGCGCAATAACGGGGACGGCACGTTTACTGACGTCGGCCTGGAAGCCGGGGTGGCCTACAACGAAGAGGGTCGCGAGCAGGCCGGCATGGGAGTGGATTTTGGTGATTTCAACAATGACGGACTGTGGGATCTGTTCGTTACCAACTTCTCGGAAGATTCCAACACCCTGTATCGCAACGAGGGCCGCCTGTTCTTCACCGACATCACCTACACAGCTAACCTGGGCGAGGACAGCCTTCCGTTTCTAGGATGGTTCTGCAAGTTCTTCGATTTCGACAACGACGGAGATCAGGATCTGGTGATTGCCAACGGACACGTATGGCCCGAAGCCGATAAATTTTTATCCACCCAGGGATACGCTCAGGAGCCCCTGCTCTACGCCAACAGGGGAGACGGGCGGTTCCGCAACGTGTCTCTGGCCGCCGGAAAAATTTTCTCCCGCAAAGCGGTCAGTCGCGGAGGGGCGATCGCCGACTACGATCTGGACGGCGACCTGGACGTGGTGCTCGCCAACATCGAAAAGCGCCCCTGGCTGTTACGCAACGACGGCGGAGACCGATTGTCGTGGATTCGCTTCAAACTGCAGGGCACTCGGAGCAATCGTGATGGCATCGGCGCTCGCATCATCGTGCGCGCGGGTGGTAGCGTGCAGCAATTCGAGACCCGCTCCGGGGATGGATACATCTCTTCGAGCGATCCAGCGGCGCACTTCGGACTCGGTGTGGCCGAACGGGCGGACCGTGTCGAGGTGAGGTGGCCGTCTGGCCGGGTGGATGTGCTGGACAACCTGCCGGCACGCGTTGTCTACACGGTACGGGAGGGCGAAGGCGTGATCGGGCGGCGGCCCCTGGCACCTCCGGAGGGTGCAGAGGCAAGGACGCGGCCCTGACACCCGAGAAAGTCCGCCCCGGGCGGTTTTGCAGTAGGATTGGATTTACATCGGCAGCGGCCAACGAGGAGAACGCATGGACGGCAAGGCGCTCATACTCTGTGAAGGAGCCTTCGGGACACTGAACGGAAAAACCGCGCACGGTCTAGTTCGTCACACCGAGCGCTATCAGATCGTCGGAGTGCTCGACTCCCATCTCGCGGGGCGCGACGCGGGAGAGGTCCTCGACGGCCGCGTGCGAAAGATTCCCATCTTGCGCTCGTTCCAGGAAGCCCTCAAGCAGGTCACCGCCTCGCCGACCCATCTGATCGTCGGCCTGGCACCGGAAGGTGGACGCCTTCCCGGGGCCTACCGCGAGACCGTGATCGAGGCACTGCGCCATGGATTGAGCGTCGACAGCGGCCTGCACCAGTTCCTCTCAGACGATCCTGAGCTTTCGCAGCTCGCCGAGCAGCACGGCGCGACCATTCGCGACGTGCGTAAACCGCCGCCGCGCGAGCAATTGCACTTCTTCAGCGGCGCCATCGACAAGATCCAGGCCGTGCGTGTGGCGGTGCTCGGCACCGATTGTGCGGTCGGCAAGCGCACCACCACGACGTTGCTGACCGAAGAGCTCAACCGTTTGAAAGTTCCAACGGTACTCATCGGCACCGGACAGACCTCCTGGCTGCAGGGAGTGAAGTACGGAATCATCCTCGATTCGATTGTCAACGATTTCGTGGCCGGAGAAATCGAACATGCCGTCGTGCAGGCAGACAAGAACGAAACTCCGCAGGTGATTCTCCTCGAGGGCCAGGGCAGCCTCACCCATCCCGCCGCCCCCGGAGGCTTCGAGATCCTGGCCGCGGCCCGCCCGCGCGGTGTGATCCTGCAGCACGCGCCATCGCGCAAGACGTACGCCGATTACCCCGACTACCCTCTGGCCCCCCCGGAGGTCCACATCCAGGCGATCGAGACCCTGTACCGATCCCGCGTCATCGCCCTGGCACTCAACTCCGAGGGACTCGATCCCGGGACGGTGGGAGACACCACGAAGGAGCTGGAGCGCCGCTACGGGATTCCATGCTGTGAACCGCTGGCCCAGGGACCGCAACGGCTGGCCGACGCGGTGCGCGCGCTGCTGTGACGCGGATCCGTTCCTACGAAGCGGTCAGTGTCGACCTGCCGCTGTGCGAGGGGTACCGGATCGCCGGTCAGACGATCACCTTCGTGCGCAACGTTCTGCTGCGGCTCGAAGCGGAGAACGGCCTCACAGGTTATGGCGGCGCCGCGCCCGCCGAGGATGTGTGCGGCGAATCGGATGACGCGTGCCTGGCGGCGCTGAGGGGGCCTCTGCGCGAGGTGGCCCTGGGCGCGGAGGTTGAGCCGGATCCTTCCGCTCTTGCCAAAGAGGCGCTCCATTCCGCACCCGCCTGTCCGGCGGCGCGCGCCGCTCTCGACATGGCGCTGTGGGATCTGGCGGCCCGCGAGGCCGGCGTGCCGCTCGTGCGCCTCTGGGGCGGTGAGCTGCGCCCGCTCCCCACCTCGGTCACCATAGGTGTCTGCAGCGTAGAGGAGACGCTCGAGGCGGGGAGGCGCTGGATCGAGCAGGGATTCCGTATCCTCAAGGTAAAGATCGGTGAGGATGTTGAACTCGACGTCGAGCGCCTGCGCCGACTGCGCGCGGTGCTCGGCACGGAGGTGGCGCTGCGCGTCGATGGCAACCAGGGCTACACGATCGAGGCGGCGCGCGCGCTGCTGCGCGGAACGGCAGATCTACATCTGGAGATGCTCGAACAGCCGCTGGACGCCCGTGATCTGGACGGATTGGCCGAGCTGCGGCGCGAGAGCCGGGTGCCAATCGTGGTCGACGAATCGGCACGCTCTCCCGAGGAGGCCAGAGCGATCATCGACAGGCAGGCCGCGCACGGAATCAACATCAAGCTCATGAAGTGCGGCGGACCCAGCCAGGCACGCGTCATCCACGATCGGGCGCATGCCGCCGGACTCAGCCTCATGCTCGGCTGCAACGACGAGACCCGGGTGTCGATCGCCGCCGCAGCCCACCTGTCCGTGGCGCTTCCAGGGGTGGTGTATGCGGACCTCGACGGCCACATGGATCTGAGCCGCGATCCGGCTTCGGGCGGCTTCGAGATTCGCGACGGTAGTCTGCACCTGAACGGCCGGCCCGGCCTCGGGGTCGACGTCAAGCTTTAGGGGATGCGCTCAGCTGCCGCTGCGGCGGCGCTGATTCTCGATCGCCTGGAGGCGGCTGCGCGCCTCCTCGGAGGCGGGGTCGAGGCTGAGGGCCAGTTTCAACTCGCGCTCGGCGGCGTCCAGATCGCCACGTTTCTGGTGCACGCGCGCCTTGTAGAGCGCCGGCTTGGCCGAACGCGGATGAGCGCTCTGGGCGGCGTCGAGCACCGCAAGAGCCTGGTCGTAGCCGCCGGACTGGAAGTACAGGAACGCAGCGCTGAAGAACGCCTTCTCGTTCGAGGGATCGAGCTCCGTCACGCGCAGGTAAAGCGGAACGGCCTCGTCCTCGCGCCCCTTCTCCTCGTACAACGTCCCCAGGTTGACGAGCGCCCGCAACAGGTTCGAATCTTCCTCCAGAGCGCGCTCGTAGAGGCGTATGGCCTCGTCGGGCCGTTCGCGCGCCTGCTGGATCAGTCCCAGGTTGAAGTAGGCCCCGCCAAGATGCGGATTGATCTTCAGGCTCGTCTTGAAGTGCTGCTCGGCCAGGTCAACGCGGCCCGCCTCGAACAGGGCACTGCCGAGATCGGTCAGCGTGCCAAAGCTGTCCGGCTCCAGCTTCAGACATGCCTCGTACTGCACGATGGCATCCTCCAAGCGGCCGGTGTCACGGTACGCCTTGCCAAGCTGGCGGAGCAAGTGGGTGCTGCGCGGGTTGCCGGCACTGGCACGCTCCAGGATTGGGATCGCCTCGTCCTGGCGATCCCTTCTCATTAGAGACAGAGCGCGCGCCATGTCCTCGTGCTCACCAATCTTGTCCTTCGGATCGGCTCCCCCACCCTCCCGGATCTCTTCCTTGCTCGCCACGTCGATGTAACCCAGACCGCGCAGAGCCTCTCGCGCCTCCTCGTCAATCTCCTCGGTGCGGGACAGATCCTGACCGCCTTCGGGCTGCATCGCCTGCTCCATTTCAGACAGGCGGCGGCGGTAGTCATCGGCCCGCATCAGGTCTCGCGCCACCACATTGCGCGTCTCCCGAGGATCCGATTCCACGTCGTACAGCTCCTCGCGAGGCGCCCGGATGTACTTCCAGTTCGCATCCCGGATACCGCTGAGCTCGCTCCAGGCGTAGTTGAAGCGCGGCAGCCAGGTCTCGATCCAGACCGGGAGCGGTGGAAAACCTTCTCCATGCAGGGCCGGCAGCAAGGAGCGTCCATGGAACTCGACCCCCGGGCGCGGCACTTCGAGCAAATCCAGAAGAGTCGGCGCGACATCCACCAGGGAGATCACAGATTCGACGCGTGTGCGTCCGCTGATGCTGCCAGGGTGACGCATCAGCAACGGCACGTGCATAGTGGCGTCATAGATGAAGATGCCGTGGGTTTGTTCGCCATGCTCACCGAGGCTCTCCCCGTGATCGCCGGCCACCACAACCAGCGTCTCGTCCAGCCAGCGGCGCTCTCGCAGAAAGTCGAGCACGCGGCCCGCCTGCGCGTCCGCATAGGCGATCTCGCCGTCGTAGGGGGTCTCCGCGTAGCGGCTGCGGTAAGGTTCCGGAGGTTCGTACTCGAAGTGGGGATCGAAGAAATGCAGCCACAGGAACCAGCGATCCTGGCCCTGCGTCCCGAGCCAGGCCAGCCCCTGATCGACGACCTCCGAGGCGGGTCGCTCGATAAAGAGCGTGTCCACAGTCTCCTCGGGCGGCAGGCGATCATCGTACAGATCGAAGCCCTGGTCGAGACCGTAGCGCGAGTCGAGCACCTGGGTACCGATGACGGCCGCGGTACGGAATCCCTGTTCACGCAGCATCTCGGCCAGCGTCACGGCCTCGTCCCCGAGACGGAAGCTGCCGTTGTTGCGCATACCGTGCACCGCGGGGTACAGGCCGGTGAACAGGCTCGTGTGGGACGGCAGGGTCACGGGCACGGGAGAGAACGCCTGCTCAAACAGCGCACCTTCCTCGGCCAACCGCGCCAGGTTCGGCACATCGGCTGCTCCACCGTAGACCGACAGATGGTCCGCCCGGGTAGTATCGAACGTAAAGACCAGCAGGTTGCGCGCTGCCTCCACCTGCCTGGGACGGCTCACGCCCTGCGGCCGGAGCTGCCACCACCAGATGAGAACGCTCACTGCGGCAAGCAGCACCGTTGCCACGCCCATCCAGCGACGGCTCACCGTGGAGCTTCCTCTCTCG
>CBEVTG010000152.1:0-5435 GCA_965552745.1 uncultured bacterium | reverse complement strand
CTGCCTGAGCAGGTCCGCCAGCAGGCTCTCACCCAGGAGCCCGCGCAGCTTCGGTGCTTTCAGGATGTTCTGCAGGTCGGTGAGGTGGCGGCCCATCTCCTGCATGTGCTCGGCGGTGCGTGCCAGATCGCCGAGCTGGTGCTGTACCTTGGCCACCACCTGGTGCGTCCCTTCGAGGCGCTCACCGATCGTTTTCTGCCCTTGCTGAAGTTGATCGTGAAGCGTGCGCGTGAGGGTTCCCACCTGGTTCTGCATCTCGTTCTTGAGGTCGAGAAACTGCTGCTGGAGCAGGCCGAGAGACGAGGAAGAGGCCTGGGCTTCAGCTCTGGAGGCCCTCCGGCCAGCCAGCCAGGCGGCAAGCGCCGAGACTCCCGCCAGTGCACCGGCGGCGAGGGCCACGAGAGCCCATGAAAGTGGGGTCATGGAATCCATTGTAACACCGGGCGTGACTCTCTACTGGAGCGCCGCCAGGTTTGCTAC
Organism: uncultured bacterium; assembly: GCA_965552745.1. GTDB lineage: Bacteria > Acidobacteriota > Polarisedimenticolia > JAPUKU01 > JAPUKU01 > JAPUKU01. Next base: position 4,955 of record CBEVTG010000152.1, on the reverse strand, counting down.
GAGTGCTTGTACCGGAGATGCTGGTCGAAGATCTCGAGAATGGATGAATCGGACGGGAACTTTTCCAGGTTGGTGAGAATGTATCCAAGCGTGCGCGGAATGGATTGAAGGTAGATCGTGTTTCGCTTTATCGTTGTCTGGTATGCGAAGGTGCCCAGGGCCTTGATGTTGCGCTGCAGTGAGACGCGATCGAACTCCGTCCGCAGCCCTTCGGGTTGCAGGCCGCGCTGAGCCCGGAAGTGATCGAGCAGTGGGTCGATGAGGTTCTCCGGCAACTCCACGTACGAGTCGCGCAGCAACGATGCAAGGTCATAGGTACGGGGCCCCCAGCGCGCATCCTGGAAGTCGAACATATACAGCCTCCCGCGGTGCACGATCAAATTGCGGGAGTGGTAGTCGCGGTGGCAGAAGACCCGGTCGCCGCCCGAGGTTTCGCGAGCCAGGTTCTGCAGCCAGCTCTGGAGGGTCGTTGCTTCCGAAGCGGAGAGTGGTGAGTCGAGAAGTCGCTCCACGTAATTCTGCATGAAAAAGCGCAGCTCCCAGTCAAACTTCTCGAAATCGAGCGCGGCCTGGTGGGCGATGCAGGCGGGTGTCAGACGCCGCGTTCCCTCACCCTGCAGCAGGCAGATCAGATCGATGGCCTCACGGTAGATTGCCTCCACCTCTTTGGCCGGCCGCCGCGGCACGTACTCCTGCAGCAGCGTATCCCCCAGATCCTCGAGAACCAGGACACCCTGCTCCGGGTAGGCAGCCAGGACCTCCGGAACCGGTGAGCCGATGCCGTTCAGATGGTGTGCCACATTCAGGAACGGAAGCTCATCCTCGCGGAACGCCTCTTCGTGGACCATGAGGATGGCGCTGCCGGATGGAACCGTGACCCGGTAGTACAGGCGGTTGGAGGCATCCCCCTGCAGGCGCGCGAGGCGGGCATCGGCGCCGTAGCGCTGGCGGACCAGCTCCCGCAATTCCGCATCACTCATGAGCATCGTCCTGGGGCTGTGTGTGGTTGATTGACCGGGCACCGGTACTCCTTCCATGGATGTTGCGAAACACGACGCCGCCCATCCCGCCCGCCGGCGGGTGGCGATCAGGCCGGCGGAGGGAGATTGTACGCCGCCAGCCTGCCGTTTTCACGTACCAGGACCTGCGAGCACATATCGGTGGCCGGTGGAACCTCCACGCCATCCTCGGTGACAACCCCCCGCAGCCTGGAGCCGCGGCCGATGCGTGAGCCTGCCATGAGCACCGCATCGTCCACGTGGACCCCCTCCTGCATCTCGCACCGGGGTCCGATGACACAGCAGTGAAGGCGCGCGCCTGGTCCGAGGATCGAGTCTGGGCCAATCCAGACCGGCGCTTGGAGTTGTGCGCTCTCGAGTCCCTTAACCCCTGGAGCGGCGAAGATGCCCGGTTCGACGGAGCGTTCGGCGGCGTCCGCAAGGCCGCCGCTGTTCCGGAGGCGCAGCGACGCCGCTAGATATAGGCCCGGGGTGCCGATCTCATACCAGTCGGATTCGTCAGACAGAATGGACAGGCGCCGGCCCGCGGCCAGCGCCGCCGGATACACATCGTGGTTGATGTCAAACACGTCGCCACCCGGAAAGAACTCGAACAGATCCGGTTCGATGAGGTGAACGCCCGTGAACACGTATTGCTTCAGGCCGTGGGGAGGAACCAGGGGAGAGCTCGGTCGGCCCGCGATGCGCCAGAGGCGCCCATCGTCATCGGCTTCGAGAGGCCGGTAACGATCGCCGGGCCTGAGGGGCCGTGCCACCAGGGTTGCCAGGGCCTTGCTCCTGCGATGGGTCCGGACCAGGGACGCCAGGTCGCAGGACGAGAGAGAATCGCCGTTCAACAGAAAAAACGGCGCGGCTTCCAGAAACCGCCGGGCTCGGGCTACACCTCCTCCCGTCCCGAGCACCCGGGGTGATTCTTCCGAGTAGGTCAGCTTCACCCCGTCCGGCACGCTGTCCTTGAGGGCCTCGCGCACGGTCTCCGGCCGGTGGTGTAGGTTGACCACCAGCTCAGCGACACCGGCGCCGATGAGGCGCCGCGCAATCTCCGAGATCAGGGGGCGGTTGAGGATCGGCAGAGCCGGTTTCGCCCGCCGCAGGGTGAGAGGGCGCATGCGCTGGCCCAGCCCCGCGGCGAGAATCATGGCTCGGCGGGGGCTCGCCGCGGGTTTCGTCATGAACGCGAAACAGCCGCTTTGCGCACGCTTTCGGGAAACATCAGGTCCTGGTTCGGAAGGCCGCGCTCCCTCAAGTGCTGGATGTGGAGCGAACGGTAGTTCAGAAGGACATGCTCCTGGGGCTTGTAGCCCAGTTTGCGGGCCATGGTGTCGATGGCACGCTTGGATCCTTCCAGCTCGATGAAGCAGCCGAAGGGAAGCTCATCGAGCATCACCTGAATTCCACCGGCCCGGTACACGGTGCGGAACTTCTGGTAGCGGTAGGTCGGAGCCAGTCCCAGGCGCCGGAAGATCCGATCGAGGCCAGGCGGATCATCGATGTGGACTTCGATCTCGGTTCGAACCTTTGCGCCCGGCAGGAGCTTCGGCGGCGGACCCTTGTAGGTCAGAAAGGCTCCCTTGATACCTTGGCACAGACGCAGGCGCAGCAGGTCACCACGCCGTTGCAGGGAGCGGGCCCCGTCATCGTACAGGGTGTTCTCCTCGAGATGGCGCTTGTCCTGAATCTTTGCCCGCACCTTCTTGAGACGGCGCAGGGCTTCAGCTACCGATGGCGAGCGGAGCTTGATTTCGATTTCGATTCTTTCTGCCACGGTTACAAGGTTCCGGGTGAGAGGGCCTCAGCGTGCGCGCCGCGCGACGCCGCGCGGCCGCGTGCTCTGGCCGCGCGAGACCACGATACGGTTGCGACCGAGCCGCTTCGCCTCGTAGAGGGCGGCATCGGCTGCTTCCAGCAGGGCTGTCTCGTCTCGCACGCTGCGATTACGGGGGAACGTCGCCAGTCCGAGGCTGACCGTGATGCGCTCGGTGTGGCCGTCGATGACGAACTTGTGCTTCTCAACGGCAGATCGGATGCGCTCGGCCACCGTGGTGGCCTGCGCCCCATCCGTGTGAGGACACAGGATGGTGAACTCCTCGCCGCCGTAGCGAGCCACGAAATCGGTCTCGCGAGCCCCCTCCCGCAACACGTGGCCAAGCTCACGGAGGATTCGATCCCCCTTCAGATGTCCGAGGCGGTCGTTGAGCCGCTTGAAGTGATCCAGGTCGAGCATCAGGCAGGTGAGATGATTGTCATACCGCTTGGCGCGCTTGAATTCCTCGGCGACCCGTTCGCAGAAGTGCCGGTAGTTGAACAGTCCTGTTTTCTCGTCCGTGACGAGCGTTCGCTTGAGCCGTTCGTTGACTTCCTTGAGCCTCGCGTTGGTCCGCTCCAGGGCATCGTACAGGTCACGCTTCTCGAGCATGGTCGAGATGCGCGCATCCACTTCCTCGAAGTTGAAAGGCTTGGTGATGTAATCGTCGGCGCCGGCGCGAAGACCCCGCACTTTGTCGGCGCTGGAGCGACGTGCAGTCAGCATGATGATGGGCACGCGCCGCGACGCTTTGTCTCCCCGCAGGCGCCGGGCGACCTCGATGCCGTCCAGGTCGGGCATCAGAACGTCGAGCAGGATCAGATCGGGAGGACGTTTATGAACCTTGCGCAGGGCCTGCTCGCCGGAACTGGCGGCCTCGACCCGATACCCTTTGCGACCCAGCCAGTCGGAGAGCGCTGCGACGTTGTCCTTCGCATCGTCCACAACTAGGATCCGGTAATCGTGTCCCATGGTACCCGTCCGGAGATTGCGAGCGCCGCGCTCGCCTGACCGGTCGCCTGCTGTGGGGCAGGTCCGCCCCCTGGGTTGATGGGGCTTGCCAATAATCGGCCGGCCGCTGCCCTGCGGCCAGTGGATCAGGGGAAACCGGCCGGAGGGCCTCCAATTGCGGGGGATTATAGCCCAGCCTCTTATAACATGGAAAAAATTGACTCATTTTGTGGTCAAAAGGGTCTTTTTTGAGTCCAGGGGTTCCATTTTAACCAGTATGAACCACTAAGCTGCTCTGACCCCCAACCACAACTCCTGCTCTAGTCTACCTGCTGTTTGCGCAGGAATGCGGGTATATCGAGGTCGTCGGCCCGGGCGGAATACTGGAGCCGGCTGGAGGCATCCCCCCGGCGGGAGAAGAACGAGAACGGTCGGGAAGAGCGCACACCCGCGGCGGTCCGCTCGTTCCCGCCCTGCTGAGCAGACTCGGTGAGAGCGTCGTCCATACCTCGGGCCGTCTCGGCCGGACGGTTCGTTGACTCTCTTGCCGGCGGCCTCAGAATGGGTGCCTTGGGGCGGCCCGCATTCTCCCGGGTCCCAGTCGGAATGAGGCCTGGCGCCCGAGACGAATGGGGTCTCACGGCGACCCCTCGCATGCCTCCCTCAATGACCCCATCGAGTTCGCGCTGGAAGCCGGTAGCGATAACGGTCACCTTGATGCAATCGTCGAAGGCCTTGTCGATCACCGTGCCGAAAATGATGTTCGCTTCGGGGTGCGCCGCATCATGAACCACAGTTGAGGCTTCGGAGACCTCGTGCAGCGTCATACTGGGGCCACCCGTGATGTTGATCAGCACCCCCTGAGCACCGTTGATCGAGGTGTCTTCGAGCAGGGGAGAGGAGATGGCGCGCTGGGCGGCTTCTGCGGCCCGGTTTTCTCCACGCGCCACACCGGTTCCCATGAGAGCCATCCCCATGCCGGACATGATGGTTCGCACGTCGGCGAAGTCCAGGTTGATCTCTCCCGGCACAGTGATCAGATCACTGATACCCTGCACCGCCTGCCGGAGTATGTCGTCCGCGATCAGAAAGGCGTCGGTGAGTGTCGTAGTGCGTTCCACCGTGTGCAGCAGCTTCTCGTTCGGGATCGAGATCACCGTGTCGACGCATTCCTTCAGGTT
>CBEVTG010000151.1:0-5479 GCA_965552745.1 uncultured bacterium | reverse complement strand
ATCATATTACGAGCGGCCCCGGGGCGTGTCAACGAAACCCTGCGCGGGCACGTACCAGGTGACAGCGGTTTGTCCGTAAGGTGCGGTCCGCCCGCGTACCCAGTTCCCGGCCCGTTCGGGCGGCGTGTTCCTCAGGAGGTGCTCGAAGAGAAGACATCCGTCCGGTGCCACAAGGCCGGCGGTCGCTTCCAGGACCGGAGCTTCACCGGTACGGCTGTAGGGAGGATCGACGTAAGCAATATCGAACGCTTCACCCGGGCGGCGCAGTTCGCGCAGGGCACTCTCCCAGTCAGACTCGATCACTCGTGCTCGCCCGCCCAGTCCGCAGTCCTCGAGGTTCCGCCGCAGGATCTCGCAGCAGCGTCTCGAGCTGTCCACGAAAACTGCGCTCCCGGCTCCGCGGCTCAGGGCTTCGATGCCGACGGCGCCTGTGCCGGCGAACAAATCAAGACACCGCGCCCCCTGCACTGCCTCACCGAGGCTGCTGAAGACCGCCTGCCTGACCCGATCGAGGGTCGGTCTCACCTCGAGCCCGGGCAGGGACCGCAGCCGCCGGCCTCCCGCACTGCCGGCAATCACCCTGAGAGACCCGGACCGCCTGCCACTGCTCATGCCGCGTCAACCTCATGGAGCTGCGGAAAATGAATTCGAGAGTGCTCCACGGGGAGATTTGCCAGTATATTCAGGCGGCATTCGAACGGGTTCCCCATGCATTGTCCGGATTGCCAAATACTGCTCAGAAGCGTCCCCGCAAATAACGCTGAGACCTGTCCGTCCTGCGCCGGGGAGTGGATCGAGCTGCCGGCCCTGGCGGCCCGCCTCCGACAGCCCGGGGAATCCACGCCCTCCCCCGGGGCAAACACCATCCCATCCCAGCTGGCCCCGACGAGACGCTGGCGTCACTGTCCCATCTGCCGGGCTGTCCTGCTGCCCCGCCCCTGGCCCAGCGCCATGCCCCCTGTAAGCTTGCCGACCTGCTCTCTCGGTCACGGAGCCTGGTTGACGCCAGCCATGATGCAGACTCTCCAGGAAGCATCCCGGAGGGCCTGCCACACCCTTCTCGACCGTGCGGCCTACTTCCGGTTCCTGGCCCGGGCCGCCAGACAGAGGTTCGAGCGTGCCATGCGGCCGCGCCGCAAGCGCCACTCGTCGCCGCTCGCGCGCCTGCTCGGTCCCTGGCTCTGACGGGAGTTTCCGTCCTGGCCGCGGCCAGCGCCGTCGTTGCCTGCACCCGACGCTGCTACGGTGCTTCCGAGTTTTCCGCCTCCCCGGGCGATTTTTTCTGGAGCGTCGCCACGCTGAGGCCCCGTGCTCCCGACTGCCGTACGGCATCCAGTATCTCGACCACCCGGCCGTGGCGTGCCTGGCGATCGGCCCGCAGGACGACCAGGGCGTCGTCACGCTCAACGAGCGCCTGGCGCAGGTGTTCCAGAAGGTTGTCGATCGTCACCGGTCTTTCCTTGAAACGGATTGATCCGTCCTCCGCCAGCTCGATGACCAGAAGGCGTTCGCCCCCGGACTGGGGAGCTTCGTCGGCGGTGCTCGACTCCGGCAGATCGAGCTCGAGGCTGGAGCCCTGCAGGAAGGTGGTGGTGGCCGCGAAGAAAATCAGCAGCAGGAACACCACGTCGATGAGGGGAGACATCTCTATCGACACGCTCGGCGGGGTGCGATCGCGAAACTGCATAGAATTCAGGGCGCCGCCCGGGGGCGGCCCACCTGCGGCGCCCCCTCGCCAGCTTCCTGCTCGTAGGTAAACAAGCGCCGGACGAGGTCGAGGCTGTGGCGTTCGAGCTCGACCACGATTGCCTCTGCCCGGCCACGAAGGATGTTGTACATGACGAGTGACGGAATAGCGACGATGAGCCCGGCCACGGTGGTCACCAGCGCTTCGGAGATGCCTCCCGCAAGAGCATCTGCCTTGCCCACGCCAATCTCGGAAATGACGTTGAAAACTTTGATCATCCCCGCCACCGTTCCGAGCAGGCCCAGCAGCGGAGCCACTCCGGCGAGGGTGCCGAGGACGCCGAGATAGCGTTCGAGGCGCGGGATTTCCTGGCGTCCCGCATCCAGAATCGCTTCCTTGACTTCTTCACGGCCGAACGGGTAGTTCTCGAGCCCCTGGCGAATGATGTTGTTGAAGATCCCGGGCTGTCGGCGGCAGAATGCCACAGCCGAATCAACCTGCCCCCGTTCCAGGAAAGAGTGCAGGGCCGCGATCGTCTCTGATTTCAGGATGCGCGACAGGCGCAGGTTGACTAGCTTCTCGATGATAATGGCCAGCGCCAGAACGGAACACAACAGCAGCGGCACCATGACGAGGCCGCCGCTGCGGAAGGTTTCAAGAATCGTGTTCATGGGCTGCGCTGTGTTTTCTGATCTGCCTGGCAGGTGATCGTTGACGAATTTGGCAGGATACCCCCCCTCTCCCGGAGCGTCAACCCGGCCTCCGGGACCCCGGCGCTGGCTCCATGCGGGCCTCCTGAGCCTGGGGATATGCCTGCTCTTTCTCTCCGGTCTGGGGAATCCCAGTCTCTGGGATCCGGATGAGGCCAACTACGCGGAAATCGCGCGCGAGATGGTGCTCTCGGGTGACTGGATCGTTCCTCATTCGAACTACCGTCCTTACCTCGAGAAACCACCCCTGACGTTCTGGATGGCTGCGGGGGCGATGCGCCTGATCGGCCCTGGCGAGACCGCTGCTCGCCTGCCAGCGGCGATTTCAGGCCTCCTCCTGGTTCTGGCCGGGGCGCTGTGGGCGCGGCGCGCCCTCCCGGGGGAGGCTGCCATGAGCGCGGCGCTCGTGCTCGGCACCAGCCTCGGCATCGTGGCCACCTCCCGTCTGGGGATACTCGATATGCCGCTCGCAGCGTGCACGACCGTGTCACTACTCGGCTTCGAGCGCCGTGTGCTGGCGGATGGCGGCCGCGTCGGCTGGCTCTGCTTCTACGCCGGAATGGCCGCAGGCTGCCTCACAAAGGGGCTGATCGGGCTCGTGCTTCCTCTCGCCGTCGCCGGCATCACCGCCCTCTGGGTAAGACCTTCGGGCTTCTGGAAACGGTTGGATCCTGTTGCGGGTTTCGCGCTCATGCTGTTTCCCGTGATCTTCTGGTTCGGGATCACGGAGCTGCACGCTCCCGGATTCTTCCGGGAGTTCGTGATCGAACACCATTTCTTGCGCTACATGGGAGACGGCATCGTGCACCGCCGGCCGTTTCCCGCCTGGGCCTACGCGCCGCTCCTGCTGGCGGCCGGGCTGCCGTGGAGCGTGTTCTGGCCTTCGTCTCTGGCGCATGCCTGGCGTCGTGCACGCGGACGCGAACCGCTGTCCGCGTTTCTCCTCGTTGCGGCCCTGTTCCCTCTTGTCTTCTTTTCGTTTTCGGCCACGCGCCTGCCCCAGTATGTCCTTCCGGCCTTGCCGTGGCTCGGACTCCTGGTGGTGCGGCGGATCACGGAGACGCGCCTGTCTCCCAAATGGGCCACGGCCGTGGCCCTGGGGGGGGCGCTCATGTTCGTCGCTCTCAACGCGGGAGTGACGGCACCCGCTAACTCACGGCGTTCGATCCGGCCGCTGGCGCTGGCCGCTGGCACCCGCGCGGCACCGGGCGAGTCGGTTCTCTCCTACCGCCTGGGACGTCCTTACGCCAGCGTCTTTTACTCGGGCCGAAGGATTCGGTTCGTGGAAGAGGAGGTCACTTTCGATCAATTCGTGTCCTCATCCCGCCGTTTCTGGATCCTGATCGACGAGGAGGAGCGCCAGGGGCTCGAGCGGCGACATCAGCGATCCTTCGTGCCGCTTGCCAGCCACGCGGGCCGGCACCTGATCACCAACCAGCCTGTGCCCTGAGACGGGCCGCCCGCCGGCGAAACTCGGCGAGACCCGCCTTGGAACCCACTTCGTAGAAGCGCCGCCGCACGCGGTGGCAGGCGAGCATTCCGTTCGCGGCCAGGGCCGCGAACAGCGCCGGAAGATCGCCTGCCGGTGCGGCCTGCAGGGCTGCGGTGCTGAATACCGACAATCCGGCATCGATCCAGTGCATGTGCCCACTTTCCCCCGGCACATAACGACACACCCCACCGCGGCCGGGCTCGACATTGCCGCGGTCGTAGCGACCCTGGTTCCGGTAGACCACCATGAGCGCCGGGCAGCGGCTGTCGCGCTGGGCGCGCTCCGCGGCCGCGTATTCAACTGGCAGGTACGAATCGCCGTACAGGACAAAGAAGCGTTCCCCGAGGTGAGGCAGGGCCCGCCGCAATGCCGCCGCCGTGCCGAGCGGGCGACTTCCCTCATCGCTGGTGCGGATGCACATTTCACCGGCGGAAAACCCGCGCAGATGGCGCCGGATCGGTGCCGAGAGGTGCCCCACGCAGACGACGACGCGCCGAACCCCCTGCCGGCGCGCCCAGGCGAGCTGATAGTCGAGAAAACAGGCATCTTCCTGCACCGGCAGGAGCGACTTCGGCAGGCGCCGTGTGAGCGCTCCCATCCGCTTCGCATACCCTCCCGCCAGGATGGCGAGCGGAATCCGGGTCCGTGCAGACAGGCTCATCGTCCGGGACGACCCAGCGCTTCCCGGCGGAAATCCCGGAGATCTCGAAGCACCGACAGCACCAGCCCGGGCCGGGGCAGGCCCGGCAGAGACTCCGCCTGCGAGCGCCCTCCCCGCCTCTCACTGTGGCGGACCGGGACCTCACGCCATCTCCCGCCTCTGCCAACGATCCGCGCTACGAGCTCGCCGTCCGCCAGGTGTGAGAACCTGAGTGGCCCACCGATTGCCTCCCGTCGCACCAGCTTGAACGCGCAGTCCGTGTCCCGGGTCGGAACTCCCAGGAAGCGGCGCAGTAGAAAATTGTAGAACCAGGCGCACAACCGCCGCGGCCATGGATCCACGCGCGGGGAACGCATTCCGGCCACCAGATCCACTCCCCGTGAGGCGCGCGCCAGCAGTGGGTAGTCGAGAGGATCAAACTGACCGTCTGCGTCGCACAGGAAAACCCAGGGCAGGCTCGCCGCCTCGAGCCCGAGCGCAAGCGCGCGTCCGTACCCTCGCCCTCCCGGCGGCTGCACTACGACCTTAACTCGCGAGTGCCGTCGGCTCCAGTCGGCCGCTTTCGCGGGCGTGCCGTCGAGCGCCGAGGCATGCACCACGAGCAAGACTTCCCAGCGATCGCAGGCGGCGTCGAGAGCACGCACGGTGCGCTCCACGACCCAGTCGATGGCCTCCGCCTCCTCGTAGGCCGGCAGGATGGCGCTCACATGCAGGGCCGGATCCGCCACCGCTCCGGTCACTCCGTTCACACCCTGGCTTGCGTTCACAATGATGCCACCCGATAATGCGTTTTTCCGCACGGTGATCCGCTTCCTTTGAGATCCTCTAAATCATCCTCCGTACCGGGTGGTCTGCTCCGTGACGCCGACACGCCGATCATCCTGGCGACAGGCACCGCGCACCTGCTCAACCATGCTTACCTGCTACTG
>CBEVTG010000150.1:0-5494 GCA_965552745.1 uncultured bacterium | reverse complement strand
CGAGCCCTGCTTCGGTGCCCTGCTCGTCGCGGCGTTCGGGCGCCAGAGTGACCGACTCCGGTTTGAGTGACAGGGCCGTCTTGATCATATCCGCGGTTGCCGCCATGTACAGGTGCAGGCCGATGCCGACCATGCGCCGCATCAGTTCGGCATCCCGCTCCTGGGTTCCACGCCGATCGCCTCGCAGGTGGACGGCAATGCGGTCGACGCCAGCCAGCTCCGCGAGCACGGCTGCCGCCGCGGGATTCGGTTCGCGCCCCCGCCGCTGCTCCCTCAAGAGGGCGAACCCGTCCAGCTTCACTGTGAGTCGTTTCATGCGTTACCGCTCCCCACGCCGATTTCGCGCTCAATCAATTCTGCCAGATCCTGCGCCATACTTTTCACGAGTTTTTCCTCGAACCCCTCGACCATGACCCGTGCCAGAGGCTCGGTTCCGGAGTAGCGTACCAGCAAGCGGCCCTGGTCTCCCAGATTTGTTTCGGCTTTCTCGATCGCCTTGCCAATGATCGGATGATCACCGAGAACCGGCTTATGCCTTACCTGCACGTTGATGAGGATCTGGGGGCCGGGTTCATACTGTTCCGCCCACTTGGAGAGGGGTGCGCCAGCCCTGCGCACCGAGTCAGCTAGCCGCACACCCGTGAGGATACCGTCTCCGGTGGTGCTTTGATCCAGGTAGATGATATGACCGGATTGCTCGCCGCCGAGCGAGGCACCGGTTCGAAGCATCTCCTCGAGGACATATTTATCACCCACCGGTGCCCGTAGCAGGTCGATCCCCTCCCGGCGCAACACCTGCTCAAGCCACAGATTGCTCATCACGGTTGCCACGACCGTGGATTTGGTCAGCCGATTTCGAGCCTTGAGATCGAGAGCGGCGCGCCACAACAGGAAATCTCCGTCAAGGAGCCTGCCGGTGTCGTCTACGGCCAGTGCACGGTCCGCATCACCGTCGAAGGCAATGCCGAGATCGGCCCCCGACTCCCTGACCTCGCTGGAGAGCTTTTCCGGATGCAGAGACCCGCAGTCCAGGTTGATGTTACGTCCGTTCGGCTGGCAGTGAATGGTCTTTACTTTCGCACCCAGGGCCTCGAACACCCGCGGCGCGAGCTTGTAGGCGGCCCCCTGGGCGCAATCGAGAACCACGCTCAGCCCGCTCAGGGTGGTGTCGCTCCCCAGTCGGTCCCGGAGCTGGTCCAGGTATCGATTCTCGTGGGGGCCGGAATCCTCAGTAGGCTCCGGTGCTGTGGCGCCTTCGACCTGGGTCGCGTGCTCCGACATGAGTCTCTCGAGCTCGATCTCCCGATCGTCGGACAGCTTGAAGCCATCACCCGAGATCACCTTGACACCGTTGTCACGGTAAGGATTGTGCGATGCACTCACCATGATGCCGACATCATATTTTCCATCACGTGTGAGAACGGCCAGAGCCGGAGTAGGAAGCACGCCCACCACCTCGGGCCGGGCGCCCGCAACCTCGAGGGACGAAGCCAGCGTGGCGGCGATTCCGGCCCCCGACTCCCGCGTGTCACGCGCCAGCAGGACCCGCGGAGAGGGCAACGTCTGCCGAAGCATGGCGGCCAGAGCGGTCCCCATCGACCACAGGGTCTCGTGGTCCAGGGGATGTTCTCCGGCGACGCCCCGCATTCCGTCGGTCCCGAAAAGTTGCTTGCGTGCTCCGGCGTTCATCTACGGGGTTTCGCCGGTTCTTGCCTGGCGGCCTCTGACTCCGATACCAGATTCACTTTCACGGTCACAACGGCTTCCCCGACCAGGCGAAGGAGCGGGTTCCCCGAAAGAATGTTCACCTGCGTTTCGAATGATTCCCGGCGGTCACCGATCAACACGCGCTCGGTGCGAACGATACGCACGGCAGACACCGCGCTCTCCGGTCCCTCGACCGCAATCTGGCTCGGCTCCACCTCGATGCCTGCGATGCGGACACCCTCCGGCGGCTTGTCGTCAACACGTGCATCCACGGGGATTTCACGTGAGACTTTCGGTTCGACGATCACGGCGACGACCTCGGGCGTTACCGTGAGCAGCTCCGCGCTGAACGGGATGCTCACCTGATTGCGCCTCAAAGGCACAAGGTGCTCTCCTGGCGTCAGGCCCGTTAGATCCAGGCGCGCATCGATGTCGCCCGCGGTGAGGTTTTTGAGAAGCGCTTCCGGGGCGCGCAGCCGCACCACGACCTGATCCTCGGGCATCTGTGCGAGCGCCATGGTTTCCGGCAGGCCCCGCAGCACCAGGGGAGCGGGAAACGAGAACTCGAGTTTTTCTTCTCCGATCACCAGCAGCCAGATGCCGATCGCCAGAGCGATCGACAGGATCTTCAGCAACAGGTTACCGGTCAGCCAGCTTCTCACTGAATCGCTGCCGTCCTTTCGCGCGGCTTGGCGTCACGGACTTCAGGCGCTGCTCCAGAAGACGCTTAAGCTCGGAGCGCAGTGTGTGTGCATCGAGATCGCGCTGGATCTCGCCATCACGAGCCAGGCTCAAGCTGCCCCTCTCCTCTGAGACCACCAGGGCAACGGCATCGGCCTCCTCGGTGATGCCGATGGCGGCACGGTGTCTTGACCCGAACTCCGTGGACAAATGTGGATCGGCTGTAATCGGCAGAAAACAACCCGCCGCGGCAATTCGCCGGCCTCGGATGATCACGGCTCCGTCATGGAGAGGCGTCCGGGGCTGGAAGATGTTCACGAGCAGGTCATACGAGAGCAAGGCATCCATGCGGATACCGGTTTCCGCAAAGTTGAGCAAACCCTGCTCGCGCTCGAACACGATCAACGCCCCCATGCGCTTCGATCCCAGCGCAGACGCGGCCAGGACCACCTCGTCAATGAACTTCTCGGTCAACGCGGAGTGCGTCAGCCTCGACAGAGGGATGCGGCCAAGGGTTGAGAGCAATCTGCGAATCGTGTTCTGGAAGATGACCACGATCATGAAGGGAATGACCGCCACGACCTGGGTCAGGACCCGGTGCATGCCGCGCAGGTTCAAAAGCTGCGCAATACCGTCCGCCACAAGGATGAGGATCACGCCGGTGAGCATCTGCACGGCGCGCGTGCCCCGAATGCGGCGCGCCAGGGCATAGATCAGAATCGTCAGCACCAGGATGTCGAGCACATCGTTCCAGCCCGGAAGCCTGAGATAGGCACTCCAGTCGTTCATGAACCTTCCTGTCCGGCGCCGGCAATGGCGCTCACGACCTTTACTACCCGGGATGTCTCCTTGACGTCATGGACGCGGACGATCTCCACACCGGCAGCGGCAGCCAGGGTGGCTACCGCCAGCGAGGCTTCCAGAAGCTGCTCGGGCGGCTCACCTTGCATAATTTTTCCAAGAAACGATTTGCGAGAGGCCCCGAGCACGACCGGATAACCAAGTCCACAAAAGACGTCAAGCCGGGACATGAGCCGAAGGTTGTGCTCGAGCCGCTTGCCAAACCCGATACCCGGGTCGATCAGGATGCGATCATGGGACACACCCGCCTGTTCCAGGTCATCCGCCCGCCCGATCAGAAACTCACATACTTCCTTCACGACATCACCGTAGCGGGGATCGATCTGCATCGTCTCGGGTGTGCCCTGCATGTGCATGAGTACGACCGGCAGTCCGCTCTCGGACAGCATCCGGGGCATGTCCGAGTCCAGCCGCGCGGCGCTGATATCGTTGATGACATCAGCGCCTGCCTCAAAGGCGCGCTGAGCGACCCGGGCGTTAGTAGTATCCACCGAGAGGGGGCCGTCCCATTTTCCCCTCAGCTGCTCGAGCGCCGGCAGCAGCCTGCGACATTGCTCATCCGGATCCACGGGTTTTGACCCTGGGCGGGTCGATTCACCGCCCAGGTCGAGGATGTCGGCTCCCTCTTCCACCATCCGCAATCCCTGGTCGACGGCCACATCTTTCCTGGACACCCGGCTCGGTTCGTAGAAGGAGTCCGGAGTGAGGTTGAGAATTCCCATCACCCGCGTGCGACCGCCAAGCTTCAGGACGCGTCCGCGCGGCAGCACCAGCCGACGCGGCGCGGTGTTGGGGTGTGGCCGGGCTTCCTGCAAGAGGGCTCTAGCTGGGCTGCTCGAGCGGTTTGCTGAAGGGCGGCCGCGGGCGATCCTCCTCCGTGCTGGAATCTCCGACCGGCTCCGGCGCCGGAGGCGCGGGCGGCGTCTGGGCAGGAGGCCGATCAGGCAGATCCTCACCGCGGATGAGTGCGTCGATCTCGTCACCGTCCAGGACTTCACGCTCCAGCAGAGCCATGGCAATCTTCTTGAGCGTGTCGCGCCGTTCCTCCAGCAGATTGCGCGCTTTCTGATAAGCGCCGGTGGCGATACGGTGCACTTCCTTGTCGATCAGAACAGCCGTGGCTTCGCTATAATCCTGGTGCTGAGCGATCTCCCGCCCCAGGAAGATCTGCTCTTCCTTCTTGCCAAAGGTGAGCGGACCCATCTCGTTGCTCATTCCCCACTCGCAAACCATCTTGCGCGCCATGTCGGTCGCGCGCTCCAGATCGTTGCCGGCACCGGTGGTCATCTGTTCCAGGAAGAGTTCCTCCGCGGCCCGGCCACCCATGAGAACGCAGATCTGCGCCTCCAGGTATTCCCGCGTGTAGTTGTACCGGTCATCCATCGGGAGCTGCTGCGTAACGCCGAGAGCCATGCCGCGGGGAATGATGCTGACCTTGTGCAGAGGATCGGCATCAGGGAGCGAGGCCGCCACCAGCGCGTGTCCGGCCTCGTGGTACGCCGTGCTGCGGCGCTCTTCTTCGCTGAGGATCATGCTCTTGCGCTCAGCTCCCATCAAAACCTTGTCCTTGGCGGTCTCGAAGTCGATCATGGTCACAGCCTTCTGGGCGTATCGGGCTGCGTTGAGCGCCGCCTCGTTCACCAGGCTGGCCAGATCGGCACCTGAGAACCCCGGCGTGCCCCGGGCAAGGATCTGGAGGTTGACGTCCGGAGCCAGCGGGATCTTGACGGTGTGCACCTTGAGGATACCCTCGCGCCCCTTGATGTCGGGCGGCGCGACGACGACACGGCGATCAAAGCGCCCGGGTCGCAGCAGTGCCGGATCGAGAACATCGGGCCGGTTCGTGGCGGCGATGAGAATGACGCCATCGTTCGTCTCAAAGCCATCCATCTCGACCAGCAACTGATTCAGGGTCTGCTCTCGCTCGTCGTGACCGCCGCCAAGCCCGGCGCCGCGGTGGCGTCCCACGGCATCGATCTCATCAATAAAGATGATGCACGGTGCGTTCTTCTTGCCTTGCTCGAACAGGTCGCGCACCCGCGAGGCACCCACACCGACAAACATCTCAACGAAGTCGGAACCAGAAATCGAGAAGAACGGAACGTTGGCTTCTCCGGAGATGGCACGGGCGAGGAGAGTCTTACCCGTGCCCGGAGCGCCCATGAGCAGAACGCCCTTGGGAATCTTCCCGCCCAGCTTCTGGAACTTTTGCGGATCCCTGAGGAACTCAATGATCTCCTGTAGC
>CBEVTG010000149.1:0-5506 GCA_965552745.1 uncultured bacterium | reverse complement strand
CATGCCTGCCAGCAACGCGACCGGCATTCCGATCCAGCGGATCCAGGTCGGATTCGATGAGCCTGTGTGCTTTCTCTCGCGATCCTCATCGGCCATGGTCTTGCCCTCCTTGCCCGGCCAGCCGGGAGAGTGGGCGGGCGCGCGCGCCCTCCCGCCGGGCCACCGCGAGCATGTTGTCGGCGCGCGCTCGCGCCCCGGCTGTGCGCGCCTCCAGGAGGATCCTCTCGGCGTCGAGAAGGTCGAGTGCATTGATCGATCCTGTTGCGTAGGCCGACACGGTCGAGCGCAACGACTCCTCCGACTGGCGAACGAGAACGTCGTCGAAGAGACGCAGCTGGCTCCAGATCAGCGGCATGCGCGCCGTCAATTCTTCCACCGAGCGCCGGATCTCCGCTACCAGTTGTTCCTTCTGGCCTTCGACTGCAGCGCGCTGCTCGACTGCCTCGCGGACCTGGGCGGCCCGGCGGGCGCGGCGCACCGGAAGGTTGAGACCGACCGATATACCGAGAATGTCCTGCCCGTCATCCTCTATAGAGGCCAGGCCGGCAGCCGGGTCGTCCCGGGATCCCACAAACCCGTAGTTGACGCCAAATGTGATGTCCGGCTCCGAGTCCTTCCTGGCGAGGGCGACCAGCGTGACGGCACGCTCGATCTCCGCCGACGCCCGCTCCATCTCTGGACGCTGTTTCACCGCCGCTTCCTCGAGATCGATTCCGTCCAGGACTACGCGCGAAGGGTCAGGAAGCGAGACGGTTTCAATGACCGCATCCTCACGGTGGTTGCGGAGAGCATTGAGCGACGCCATGGCCCGCACGCGCCGTTCCGCGATCCTCAGAAGCTTCGTCTCCACGCGGGTGATCTCGGTCTGCACCTTGATGACGTCATGCTGCAGGCCGATCCCGGACGCATACCGGGCTCTGGCCAGCTCCTCGAAGTGTTGCAACGTGTCCCTATCCGATCTTGTCAGGGCAGCGAACGTGTCGAGAAATCCGATTTCATGGTAGTAAACCCTTGCTTCCGTCAGGCGTTCCAGCCGGACCGACTCCAGGCGTGCGCGCGCGGCACCGCCTTCATGGACAGCCGCCTGCTCCCTCAATCCTCGCTTACCGAACCAGGGGAACTTTTGTGACAGGGTGAGAGCTGCCTTCTGCGGCCCCACGCGCGTCTCGGGAGTCTCGAGGTAGGCCGTCACCGAGGCGTTCGGGTCCGGAAGCGATCGGGCCTGCGCCGGCCGCTCCGCCACAGACCGCACGCGTGCCTCCAGGGCGGCAAGTCCCGGATTCCGGTCCAGAACTTCCCGTAGCAGGCCGGCCAGGCGCGCGTCCTTCACTTCCTCCAGCAGCATCTGCGAGGCAGATACCCCGCGATCCGGCCGCTCGTCCGCGGCATGGAGGAGCGCAGGGAGAAACATGGCGAAAAAGAGAGCCATGAGGCTCTTTTGGGCCACACCTTCCCACTGTGAGTGAACTCCCCCAGGGGAGCGTGAGCGGGCGGACCACTTCCTTCCGGCCTGCGCAAGTCGGGATCGGTCACGTGCAGATTCAGGACGACAATTCATGATTCCCTCCCGCCCCGGTGCCGCGACCGATCGGAAGCGCTCATGCGCCCCGCCGGACAGGCGGACTTACCACAGGCGGATTAACTTCGATGGCGAACGGGTACCGGGAGCGCCGGGGAGCACCCCGGCGCGGTGGGGATCAGCGCCTCAGAGGGAGGTTGATGGCAGGTTCTATCTGAAGAGGATGCAGCCGGGCCACGAGCACCAGGCTCGAAGTTCCGGTGTCGGGCGCAGAAACAGCGGAAAGGGATGCTAGCGAGTCTTCCGGACCTACCCTCGGGGTCTGGCTCCGGGGTTGGGTGTCGGCCGGCAGGTTCCCGCCGGAGGGGGCCACGGAGCAGCAGGCGCGCTCCGCCCTCGCCTGAGGGTTCGGGCACGCATGCTTCTTGGCACAGCATACATGGGCAGACGCCTCATCGGCGCCCGAGCAGATGGCCGCCAGAGCCGGGGCCAACGGGGCCAGGGCCAGGAGGACGAAAAGGACGATGATAGTGGCTCGCCGCATGGTTCTGTGAGGTTCTATTCCTACTCTATACTCCATTATAGGTTCAACTGGACCCGTTTCCAAATGCCCCCTGAAAGCCGACCTCCTGTACACTGAGCAAGGGATCGTGGACCCCTGCCCCGGCGGCCGGGTTGAACCGCCGGCCGGGGCCGGCGCCCCCCGGCAGGATCACACGCCAACCGGAGTCGACCCCGGAACGGGGCGTTCGACCTTTCCGCGCTTTCGGGCGTTGAATGGAGGCGGCCATGAAGATTCTCATCACGGGCTCGACCGGGCTCATCGGCTCGGCTCTGGTTTCCTCACTGACAGCGGGCGGCCACACGGTGCGGCGCCTGCTGCGCCCCTCCCGGCAGCCCGCCGGCTCCGACGCCGTCTGGGACCCTTCCGCGGGAACCCTCGAGCCGCAGGTTTTCGAAGGGATCGATGCCGTGGTGCACCTCGCGGGCGAAAACATCGCCGGCGGCCGCTGGAGCTCGCGGCGCAAAGCGAGAATCCGGGACAGTCGCGTGAACGGCACGCGCCTGGTGAGCGAGGCCCTGGCCCGGTTGTCGAATCCTCCCGCCGTGTGGATTTGTGCATCCGCCATCGGTTATTACGGGAACCGTGGAGACACCATCCTCAACGAGGGAAGCCCGGCCGGCAGTGGATTTCTGCCCGATGTGTGCCGGGAATGGGAGGCGGCCACGAAGGCGGCGCTTCAGAAAGGCGTTCGCGTGGTCAACCTGCGCATTGGCGTCGTGCTCAGCCCGGCCGGAGGAGCCCTGGCGAAGATGCTGCCGCCCTTCAAGATGGGTGTGGGCGGCAAGGTGGGTGATGGAAAACAGTTCATGAGCTGGATCGCTCTCGACGACGTCGTAGGCACCATCCTGCACGTGCTCACCCACGAACGGCTCACCGGTCCCGTCAACGCCGTAAGCCCCAACCCGGTCACCAACCTGCAATTCACCCGCACCCTCGGCAGAGTCCTCCGCCGCCCCACCATCTTTCCCATGCCGGCCCTGGCGGCCCGCATGGCGTTCGGCGAAATGGCAGACGAGCTGTTGCTCTCCAGCACGCGCGTCCAGCCCGCACGTCTGACCGGATCGGGATTCCAGTTCCGTTACGCGTCGCTCGAGAGCGCGCTCCGCCACCTGCTCGGCAGGGACACGGCCCGCAGCGCCGCTTGAGACCTGGCGACCTGCCGCAAAACCCGCAGGGAGAATCTTCGGTTCGGTGAGCTTCCGCGAGGTTATGATCTCGCCCCGTGAGACCTACTCCGCTCAGAACCATCGCCGCGTATTTCACCCGCCTGGGATTCACCGCCTTCGGGGGACCGCTGGCCCACATCGCCATGATGGAGGAGCAGACAGTCCGCAAGAGGGGCTGGCTGTCCGGACGGCAATTCGCGGATGCGCTGGCGCTCTGCCAGCTTCTGCCGGGCCCGGTGTCCACCCAGCTCGCCATCCATATCGGCTACCTTCGTGGCGGTTTCCCGGGAGCCATCGCCGCTGGCACCGGCTTCATCCTGCCAGCTTTCTTCATGATGCTGGGGCTCTCGTTCCTGTACTGGCGGTACGGATCACTGCCGGCCGTGAGCGCACTGTTCTACGGCCTCAACCCCGCGGTGATCGCTCTCATCGCGGCAGCCGCGCTGCGCCTGGGGCGGACCAGTGCACACAGCCGGGCCGCGGTTGCCTGTGTGGGGACTGCTTTCCTGGCACGCACGCTGCTCGGCATCGACGAGATCCTGATCCTTCTCGGCCTCGGGATGCTGGGAGCCATCGCTCCCGGCGGCTTCACGGATGCACCCGGATCGGTGCCCCCTTCCTCCGATCCTCCTCGATCGGATAGGAGTGGCTCATCTTCGGATCGCCAGGAAGGCTCCATCCGCATGAGCAGCATCGCCACCGCCGGCGGGGTGCTCTCTGGCTTCCCCCTTCTCACGAAGGCGACGGGCGGCGCGATCGCATCGGGGATGGCCATGGGAGCACTGATCCTGACCATGGCCATTTTCTTCCTCAAGGCGGGAGCGTTCATGTTTGGCGGTGGGTACGTGATCGTGCCGCTGATGGAGACGTTCGCGGTCGAGCAGGCCGCCCTGATGAATCGATCCCAGTTCCTGGACGGGATCGCGCTCGGCCAAGTGACGCCGGGGCCCATCCTGATTACCGCGACTTTCGTCGGCTATCGCGCCGCGGGTCTGGCAGGATCGGCTGTGGCTACGGTGGCCGTCTTCTTGCCGTCGTTCGTGTGGATACTCGTCTGCGTCCCCTACCTGCACCGTCTCGGGGGCTGGCGCCGAGGCCGGGGCTTTCTGGCCGCCGCCAATCCTGCGGCGGTCGGCACCATCGCAGCCGCTGCCTGGTCGCTCGGACGGTCGTGTTTGGTCGACTCGGCGACCGTGGTCATCGCCACCGCAGTGCTCACCCTCGCGCTGCGCGGGCGAGCGTCTTCCTTCCTGCTGATTCTGGGAGCAGCCGCGGCCGGAGTGATTCTAGGTTGAGCGCAGCGCTGCGCCGCGGGGAACACCCGTAACTTCATTTCCGGATTGGGAGGGTAGAAAAGAGACGGCTGATGCGGCCCCGGCTTACTTGCCGAGGCGGGACAACTCGGCGTCGATACGCTGCTTGAAGCTGGACAGCGGCTGAGCCCCCACCAGCTTGCGACCGTTGATCAGAAAGGTCGGAGTTCCGCTCGCGCCCACTTCCTGGGCTTCCTTCATGTCCTTGGAGATCATCTGATCGATCTCCGAGCTGTTCATGTCGCTGCGGAAGCGATCGATGTCCAGACCCAGCGTCCTGGCATGATCCACCAGGTTGTCTTCGCCCAGCGCCCGGGGGTTGCTGAAAATCAACTCGCGGAATTCCCAGTACTTGCCCTGGCGGTTGGCAGCCAGCGCGGCGCGGGCGGCCCCCCTTGCGTCGGCGTGGAAAGCCAGAGGCAGGTTCTTCGTCACCCACCGGACCTTGTCCGGGTAATCCTTGAGAACCTGCTGCAACGTCGGCTGCACCCGCTTGCAGAACGGGCACTGGAAGTCGGTAAATTCGACGATGGTCACCGGTGCGTTCTCCGGGCCCTGCGATGCCGCGCCCGCCAGATCCACTTCGTAGATCTTGTTGGGATCTTCGGCAGGGCGCTGGGGCCTGCTCGCAGGAGGCGGCTGATCGCGCTTCACATTGGTTCCGACCACGAACTCGGGACGCTTTCCGTTGATCTCCTGCTCGACGATTGGTTTGAACTGCTCGAAGGGGCGCGCGCCGTTGAGGTAGCGCCCGTTGATGAAGAAAGCCGGCGTGCCCGTCGCTCCCACGGAGACCGCCTGCTGGATCTCGCTCTCGACCGTGGGCCTGTACTTGCCGGAGTCCAGGTCGGCGGTGAACTTGTCCATGTTGAGCCCGATGTCACGTCCGGCCTGCAGGATGTTTTCGCGGGTCAGCTGGCGGGCAATCGTGAACAGCTTCTCG
>CBEVTG010000148.1:0-5516 GCA_965552745.1 uncultured bacterium | reverse complement strand
CTCGGTGCCGTCTTCCAGCGTGACCCCCCGAGCCCTGCCGTGGCGGACATCGATCCTGGCGACCGGACTCGAGGTGCGGATCTCGGCGCCGAAGCTGCGGCAGGCCGAAGCCATCGCCTGCGTGATGGCACCCATACCGCCGATTACATGTCCGACGAACCCCTGGACGTCATGATCTCCACCGCTCAACAGGTGGAACAACAGCCCGATCGCGGTGCCCGGGTGATACGGCCCCCCGTGCTTGCCGTACACATTGTTCGCCAGAATGAGCGTGCGGACCTTGTCCGATTCGTAAGTACGCTCCAGGAAATCTCCCAGGCTCCCGGTCATGAAGGAGACCATCTGGGCGATCTCCGGTCCGCTGATTTCGTGGAAACGCTTTCCGACTCGCAACAGCTCGAACAGCCCTGCGAAGCCCTTGGCGTTGACGTCCGGCGGCGGCTCCAGGAAGAACGGCTGAAGGTAACGGGCGAGCTTCTTGAGCTGCTCGTCAACCCGCACGAAGGTATCGGCATCGCGCGCGGAGAACCTGCGGATTTCCGCCACCGCCCGGTCACGATCTGTCCACCAGGGCAGCACCTGTCCGTCCGGGAAAGGCACCAGGACGGCGGGATCGCATGGGATCATGCGCAACCCGTGAGCGCCCAGATTGAGATCGCGGATCACTTCCGGCCGGAGCATGCTTGCCATGTAGGAGGTCGTGGAGGCCCGGCAACCCGGCGCGATTTCCTCCGTCACGCAGCACCCCCCTACGAGAGGGCGCCTCTCGAGCACCAGCGTGGAGAGTCCGGCCCGGGCCAGATAGGCGGCTGTTGTGAGCCCGTTATGCCCCCCACCCACAACGATGACGTCATGAGCCTCCTGAGCCACTTGCGGTTCTCCTTCTTGACCTCTGGTAGGAAAAGTCCTTGCCCGATCGACGCTATCATATATAAACTAATGGAGACAAGAGCATTTCAATGGAAGGAGACGCTGAAATTGAGCTCTGACTTGAGTTTCGAAAAAGCCCGCGAAAGAAGCGAGATCGCCCCCTCTCCCAAGCCACGCTCCCGGCCCCGGGGACGCCCCCGCTCCGCCTCCAGAAGTCACCAGATCGTCGAGGAAGCCATGCGGCTCTTCGCCGAGAACGGCTACCAGGGAGCACGCATGGAGGATCTGGCCAAGCGCCTGGGAATTTCCAAGGCCTCCATTTTCCAGTACTTCTCCAGCAAGGAAGCGCTGTTCATGGACGTGTACAAGAAGGCCGTCAGGATGCTCCCTTCGTGGCTCGATGCTCCGCCCGAGGTACAGAAAAAAGGCTTCTTCGCCACGCTTCGCTTCTGGCTCGAACGCACCGATCACATGATTCACGACGACTGGATTCCGGCACGCGTTGGGATCCTGGGCAATCACGGCACCGACCTGAGATTGAAGCATGAGATCAACCGCTTCATGTCAAGTGAAGATCCTTACGGCAGCAGGGCTTTCGTTCGTTTCGGGCTCGAGAGAGGCGAGGTCCGTGATGACGTCTCACCGGATATGGTGACCTCGATCCTCGAGTGGACCTCGGAACGGTTTCAGGACGCCCTGCTCGCCGAGGAGCTCGACCCGGGGCTTTTCCGGCACCATGACGGCTCCCCGGAGAAAGCCCAGGGCCGGATCGACCAGTTCATGCTCGTGCTGCAAGGCGCCATCGGCCGCCCCCCGGGCTGAGAGGGGACGCCCCCTTCACCATGGACTTCGGTCCCGGGGTCATCCGACCAAAGTCCCATTGTGTCCCGGGGTTGATCGTGCGATGATCAGGGGGAGTCAGATACCATCCTTCCCTTAACTACCGGTACTTCTGCCCCGGTTGGGCGCGGAATCCGGCGAAGAGAGAGGCTCATGACCACACGATACCGCGCTCCATCCACCACCCGGCAGTCCCTGATCGCTACCAACCGCTCGGGAGGCTCGAGCGCTCTTCAGCCTCCGTCGCGCCCGCATCGAGTCCTGCCCTCGACGATCGCCAAGCGACGCAAAATCGTCCAGATGGCTATGCGCCATTTCGCCGAGAACGGCTATGAAGGCGCCCGCATGGAAGACCTGGCCGCGCGCGTGGGAATTTCCAAGGCTTCGATTTTTCAGCACTTCGGTAGCAAGCATGCCCTGTTCATGGAGGCATACAAGCAGGCCGCTTCGTCGCTCCCTGTCTGGCTCGACGTCCCGGCTGAGGTGAAGGAAGAGGGCTTCTTTGCAACCCTCCGGTACTGGCTCGAAACTACCCAGGAGTACCTGCGCCGGGATCCTGTCTCCGTGCGCGTATCCATTCTTGGCGCCTACGGCGTCGAGTTGCCTCTGCAGCGGGAAGTCAACCGTTTCATCAATGCCGAAGACCCGTTCGGCCGCCTCGACTTCGTGAAGTTCGGGATCCAGCGCGGTGAAGTGCGGGATGACATCGACCCCAGCCTGATCGTCTCGGTCCTCGATTGGATGGGATCCCGCTTTCAGGACGCTGAGCTGACCGAGGAGATCGACACCGGTGTCTTCCGGGAAGCGGACGGCACTCCCAAGGTGAGTGAGCGGCGAACCGATCAGTTCCTGGAAATGGTACAGGGCGCAATCGGCAAGCGCTGAACTTCCCCCCCTTACAAACAACCCGCCTCTTCATCGGGACAACGTAAGGGTATGTTCTCAGCCGGAGGACTCCGCGCGGGAGGCTTGCATTCCCGACTCTCAGTCGTTAATATTAACAATTCTTTAAATACTTTCGTCAAGCTACCAGGAGGAGATCGTGCACGACGGAATAGCCCCAGTCGCTTCCTCCAGTACGAGCCTGGCACACCCCCGCAGGCGTCGCCCGCAACCCAGATCGCAAGCCAAGCGGCAAAAAATTCTGGACGCTTCTACTCAACACTTCGCGGAGCATGGATACCAGGCCACCCGCGTGGAGGATATCGCCCAGAAGCTCAACATCGCCAAGGGTTCGATTTTCCAACATTTCGGAAGCAAGGAAGGATTGTTCCTGGAGTGTTACAAGAAGATTGTAGACGGGCTGCCCAAGTACCTCGACGTGCCAGCGAACATACTCGAAGAAGGTTTCTTCGCAACCGTCAAGTACTGGTTGGAGACCGCGGAGAGCCGCATCAAGGACAACTGGATCGCTTTCCGCATCAGAGTGATTGGCGACTACGGTACTTCCCTGACGCTGAGGAAGGAGATCAACCGTTTCCTCGACGCGAACGACCCCTTTGAGGTGGGCAACTTCGTTCGCATGGGAATCGAACGGGGCGAGGTTCGCGATGACATCGAGCGGAAGGTCCTGGGCACCACGCTCAACTGGATGATCGAACGGTTTGAGGATGCGTGTAGTGCCGAAGAGCTGGATCCGGGCCTGATCCGACGTAGTGACTCAGCTTCTACCTCGAGTCAGCCGACCGTCAATCAGTACCTCGAGCTGATACGCAGCGCCTTCGGCAAACGCTGAGCCTGCCCTCCCCAGGCTTCCTGCCGGCCACCAGGCGCGCCACGCTACCTGTTGACTTCCCCATATCAGCGGGTAAACTCACTTCCAGCCGGATGAAAGAGCCCCTCTGATGGGACAAGAGTTGATATTCGAGAAGGTCGAGCATCCCTCCTGGCTCTCGAACACGTATCTCGTGGGTGAGAAGGATGGGGGATCCGCGGTTGTCATAGACAGCGGCGGCCCGATCGAGCCACTTCTCGAGGCCATCCGCAAACACCATTTACGTGTCACCTACCTGCTCAACAGCCACCACCACACCGATCACATCACCGAAAACGCCCGGCTCAAGAAAGAGACAGATGCTCGCCTCTGCGCCCATCACCTCGACGCGGGAGCCATCGAGGGAGTGGATCTCAAGCTCGAGGATGACGATATCATCAGCACGGGAAGCTTGAAGATCCGGCTGCTGCACATCCCCGGCCACACCGCCGGGCAGGCGGGGTTCGTGGTCAACGACGAGATCTGCTTCACCGCCGACACCCTGTTCAAGGGATCGATCGGCGGTACTCTGGCGCCGGGCCACACCACATTTGAAGATCTGCGTCATTCAATCGTCGAACGGTTGCTGAAACTGCCCGATTCGATGCGCGTGGCGCCCGGCCACTCCGGATTAACAACGATCGGCCACGAGCGGGAAAACAATCCGTTCGTGCGCGTCATGTTGGGGAAAGATCCGGAGGGACAGGAACGCGCCCGCTTTGCCGGACAGGATGTCCAGCTCGTCGTCTGGAGTCGCGATTACGACGACGGCTTCAAGGCCTGGATCCGGTACGAGGACGGCCACGACGCAGTGGTTCCCGGCTCACAGGTGGAGCGCCAGGGTCACTGATCCCACTCACCTCGATTACCTTTACCTGAACAGATTTTTTAAAACAAAGATGACGTTGGCCGGACGTTCGGCCATGCGGCGCATGAAGTACGGATACCAGTGGGTGCCGTACGAAACATAAATGCGCACGCGGAACCCGTCCCGGACCAGGCGCCGTTGCACATCACGTCTGACCCCGTAAAGCATCTGAAATTCCACCTGGGATGACTGGAGCTTGTGTCGATGTGCGTACAGGCGCGCCCAGCGCACAATGCGGACATCGTGCGTGGCCAGAGCGGCGAGTGCGCGCCCGTCTGCCGCGGCCCGCAGCACACGCTCCGCAAGCCGGAGGTAGTTGCGATCCACATCCTTGCGGCGCGGATAGGCCACAGTAGCCGGCTCATGGTAAGCCCCTTTGCACAGGCGTACGTTCGCACTCCCGTGCAGCAACCGTTCCAGATCACCAGCGCTGCGGTACAGGTAGGCCTGCAGGACAACTCCGACACCGTCATAGCCGCTGCGCAGTCTCTCGAAGACCCTCAGGGTGCGCTCAGTGTACGCCGATCCCTCCATGTCAAGGCGGACGAAGCTTCCCTGGTCTCTGGCCTTCTCGACCAGCTGCCGCAGGTTCTGCAGGCACAGATTTTCGTCCACATCGAGACCGAGTTGTGTGGGTTTGACGGAGACGTGGGAGCGCAATTTCTCCGAGTGGACGGCGTCGAGAAGGCGGAGATACTCGCGGGTACAGGCAGCGGCTTCAGCGGAACTCGTGGTGTTCTCACCGAGGAAATCAAGGGTCGCCTCGAATCCGGCGGCGTTGAGGCGGCGAACCGCATCCACGGCCTCGTCGCGCTCCTCACCGGCCACGAACCGGCGTGCCGCGCGGCGCACGAAACCCCAGTCGGTTACCACCTTTTGCGCGGAGGGGCTGCGGGACAACCACAGGAGCGTCGAGCTGAGCATGTCGGGCGGGAAGTATAGTACGCGCCGGTCCGGAAGGTTCGTCAGGGCGCGTAGCTTTGCCAGCGCCTCAGGATTTCGATGACGCCGGCGCCGATCGCTTCATAACCCCGGCTGTAGGCACGCTCGAGCCCCCGGCGCCCGCCCAGAGCGGCGGGAAGCCATCGCACCCCGGGCACCACCTCGAGGATTCGTCCGCGCTTCTCCTCGAGGAGTCTCCGCCGCGCCGGAAGCAGATGATCCACATGCCGGCGCAGGGTGGGA
>CBEVTG010000147.1:0-5542 GCA_965552745.1 uncultured bacterium | reverse complement strand
GAATCGAGCAACCTGGCTTCGCTGGCAGAGAAAATCCGCGCCCGGTTCAGCGTCGAGCCGATCCGGATGGATGGAAGCCTGCGTTTCGAGAGGACCCGCGGGCACGAATTTATCCGTGAGATCACCGAAAGCTTCCCCGGAGAGGTGCTCTCCGCTTCGTTCGCCCGCCCGACGCTCGAGGACGTATTCGTGCACTTCACCGGCCACCGGTTCTGGACCCCAGCGGCCGAAGGTGCAGCGACGGGAGAAAACAGTTGAAGTTCTTCCTTCCGGTCTGGACGTTGTGGAAGCGCGAGATCGTGCGCTTTCTGCGCCAGCGCAGCCGCGTGGTGAGCGTGCTCACCCAGCCCCTTCTGTTCTGGATCCTTCTGGGAGCCGGCCTGCACGGCTCCTTCCGGTCGCCGGGTGCCGCACAGACCACGACCTATCTCCAGTATCTGTACCCCGGCATCATCGCCCTGGTTCTGCTGTTTACAGCCATCTTTGCCACCATCTCGATCGTCGAGGACCGGCGCGAAGGATTCCTGCAGGGTGTCCTGGTCGCCCCGGTTCCGCGATCCCTGATCGTCCTGGGTCAGGCCCTCGGCGGAGCTTCCCTGGCACTCATCCAGGGAGCGATATTTCTCCTCCTGGCCCCCCTGATCGGCATCCCCCTGGGCCCGGTCACGGTGCTGGCAACGCTGGGAGCAATGCTCCTGGTGGCGTTTCAGATGACGGGACTGGGCCTGATCATCGCCTGGCGCATGGAGTCGACCCAGGGCTTCCACGCCATCATGAACCTGATCCTGATGCCCCTGTGGCTGCTCTCAGGCGCTCTCTTCCCGTCCGCCGGGGCATCCTGGTGGCTGGGCTGGGTGATGAGCGTGAACCCGGTCACGTATGCGATGGTGGTGCTTCGCCATTGCCTCTACCTGGACACCCCCGGAGCCGTCGCAGATCTTCCCCCGCTAATCCCGGCGCTGATGCTGACAGTTCTGTTCTGTATCGCCACGCTGGGCGCAGCCACCGTCACAGCACACCGCTCGCGCAACTGACTCCCCCCTGCCCGCATTCCGCCGCCTGATGCGCTCAGGCGGGCGGGAATAAGTGATAGAGCATGAGATAGACAACCACGCCAGTGAAGGAGACGTACAGCCACACGGGGAGGGTCAGGCGGGCAATCGCCCTATGGGCCTCGAACTTTTTCTTCCAGGCCCGCGCGAGCGTTACCAGGGCCAGCGGCACGACCGCCGCTGCCAGGATCGTGTGCGTGATGAGGATCGCGAAGTAGAGTGGACGGACCCAGCCCTGTGCACTGAAACGCACCGAACCGACCTGGAAGTGATAAGTCAGATAAGAGGCCAGGAAAGCGACCGATACCGCGCACGCCCCGAGCATGCAGGCGCGGTGCGCCTCGACACGGCGCCGGCGGATGAAGATATATCCCGAAAGAAGCAGGACGATGCTGGCGGTGTTGAGGCCAGCGTTGAGGGCGGGCAGCGATTCGACGGGGATCACATCCGGGTCAGACCATGCTTCCGGCTCAGGCGAACGCGTCCGGCAGCAGCATCAGCATGAGGAAAACGCACAGCACGATCGGCGTGCCGGCAATGAACGCCAGAGTCCGGCGCTCAAAGCGCAGGTGCATGAAGTACATGGCCACGAGCACCGCCTTGGTAGCCGCCAGGACGATCAGGCTGCTGGCCTTCACGAACAAGGCGAAACCTTCGGCATCCGGAAGGAGGAACGGCACGCTCAGTTCCACGGCGGTGAGCGCCGCCAACCACCAGAAGATGGTCATGTAGCTCGGCTGTGTGTGCCCCTTGCTCCCTCCAGCTGTTCCGTGTGTCATTGCTTCATTCCCTCCCGACCGTACCCTAAAGCATACGCGGCCATCATGATCAGAGCAAATAGACGAAGGTGAAAATCAGAATCCACACCAGATCGACAAAGTGCCAGTACAGCCCGGCGATCTCGACCGGATTATTCGACTCGGCCGTGTACTTACCCCGCATCCCCTGGATGGCAATACACGAGAGGTAAACTACCCCGCTGAACACGTGCAGGCCGTGAAAGCCCGTCAGAACGAAAAACGTCGCCCCGAACAGGGAAGTCTCGCCATTGAGCTGGGTGAGCGTCATTCCTACTTCGTGGATGAGATGGTTCCATTCATACGCCTGCAGACCCAGGAAGAGGGCGCCTCCAATGATGGTCAGCATGAGAAACCTGACCAGGCCCCGGCGGTCGCCGCTCTGTATGGCGGCAAGCCCCTTGACCATCGTGACACTGGTACAGATCAGCAGAAAGGTCATCACTGCCGTCAGCTGTATCCCCAGGATGTGGGCCGGTACCGGCCAGTCCGGCGTCGACAGGCGAAAAGCGGCGTAGGCCGCCAGCAGGCCGCCGAACGACATGGCGTCCCCCACCAGAAAAACCCACATGCCGAGCTTGCCCCACGATTCCGGCGTCAGGGGTGACTCGGCGGGATCCGGATGTGACAGCACTGCAGCAGCGTGACTCAAGGTGTTTCCTCCGTGCTTCCTGGTGAGGTTTCGTTTTGCGGCGCACCCATCGGGGCGTTTCCTGTGGCCGCCAGCCGGTGCGCGCGCCGGTAAACAAACGCCAGCCAGCCTCCGATCGACCCAACGACGGCAAACGGCACGATCATCATCATCGCCACGCTGACGTTGATACCGAGCGCCAGCGGATCATCGGGCGACTGCACAGCCGTGCGGCACATGGCGCAACCCTGGGCCAGAGCCTGCGGAGACAGCGCGCTCGATCCCGCGACCACGGCGACCAGCTGAGTCAATCTGTGCGCTAGCGATCGCATTAGATCAAGCCAGGTATACCAGACCGAACAGAACCAACCATAGACCACAGACGAACATCCAGTACATTCCACACAGGTTCGCCCCTACGTGACGCCGAGTTGAATATTGCCAGCGCCCCGCCTTCCACAACACCATAAGCAGCCAGATGACTGCGGCAAGGACATGCAGGCCGTGCAGTCCGATCAGCGCCGCAAAGGTGCTTCCATAGACGTTGCTCAGGCTCAGACCGTGCTCGACCAACTGATACCACTCGCCACCCTGCACCACCAGGAAAAGCGATCCCAGGGCCACTGTGAACCACAGGGCGCGCCGGAACATGCGGCGCCGTCCTTTACGGACGCCGCGCAGGGCAACCCTCATGGCAACGGCGCTCAGCAGCAGCACGACGCTATTGGCGGCCGTGATCCCGATCGGCAGTCTCGGCTGTCCGGGCGGCGGCCACACTGCGCTGCCGAAGCGAAGAAACGCATGGGCTCCCATGAGCCCGGCAAACAGCATCGCCTCGGCACCGATGAACATCAGCATCGCCAGCTGGGCGTTGCTGACCGGTGGCACGAAGGTGGCCGGTCCCGGCGGCCCGCCTCCGATGTCCGGGCGGGGAAGGTCCGCCGCTAGCGAGCCGGTCAAACTCCGCTGGGCCACAACCGGGTTCAATGCGCCTCCCCTGCCATCAGTGGCTGGCTGCCACGAACAGGATCGAGCCGAGAACGAGCGCGGCCACGAACCCGATCAGCATCAGGCCCAGGCGCCGGTTGCGGGCACCCACATCACCTGTATACGTGCTCACAAAGTCACCTTATCAAGCGTCATAACCGCCAGGAGCACCGGCAAGTAGACGAGTGACGCCAGCATCAGACGCCGTGCCGCGTCAACGTCCCGCTTCACCGCCAGAAAACCGGCAAAGCCCAGCATGGTCACCCCCAGAATTAGCGCGGTCCAGAAATAGATCACCCCTGCCAGGCCGATGAGAGTTGGCAACAGGCCGACGGCAAGAAGAGCCAGGGTGTGTGTGAGAATTTGCCGATCCGTGCTCCGTCCAGCGGGATCGGTCACCGGCAGGACCTGCAGCCCCGCTCTCTCGTAGTCGGCGCGATACATGCGCGCAATCGCCAGGGAATGCGGCATCTGCCAGAGAAAAAGTATGGCGAAAAGAATCCAGGCCTCGAGGTCAATCGTGCCCCGCACAGCCGCCCATCCGGCGACGGGCGGAAGAGCTCCCGGGACGGCCCCTGCCAGGGTGCACAGGGAAGACCGGCGCTTGAGCGGCGTGTAGACGAAAAGGTATCCCACGGTGCTCAAAAGCGTCACGGCCGCGCACGCAAGGCCCGCGCCGAGCACCAGAATGAGCAACCCCGTAACAGTCACGGCAGTCCCGAACATGAGCGCCTGCTCCGGCTGCAGACGACCCTCCGGGAGAGCCCGGTGACAGGTTCGCTGCATGCGGGCGTCGACATCGCGTTCCAGGTACTGGTTGAGGGCCAGCGCGCCCCCCGCCGCCAGGGCCATGCCGGCCATCAGGCTGGTTGTCATCAGAGCATGGGGGGCAGGCGGTGACGCCAGGTAATATCCCACCAAAGTCGAGAGCAGGACCATCAGCAGAAGCCTTGGCTTGGTCAGTGACATGTAGTCGCTCAGCCGCGCCTGCGGAAGCGCCATGGCAACCGTGCGGCTGCGGCTCATGCGACACCTCCTTCGGCGATCGCGGCACCCACACGGCTCTCCCGCTGGCTGCTCAGCACCCGGCCGGCCCTCAGCCCGATCAGCAGGCTCGTCGCCAGTAGGGCCGCCCCCACGCTGACATGCAGCGTGGTCGGCAGGACCATGCGGGCGGTCCATACCGTGAGCGCGCCGAGACAGACCTGCAGGACGAGGAGACCTCCCAGCAGGCGCGCCGGCCTCAGCAACTCGGGGCGACCGGAGTGGCAGCGCTCCACCTGGCTCACGGTCCAGAGCACCACGGCGCTCACAACCAAAGCCCCGACGCGGTGCGCGAAGTGGATGGCGATCGGAAGGGTCCACTCCGGAGGCAGCAGGCGTCCGAACGACAGGGGGAAGTCAGGAATTGCCAGCCCCGCACCGATGTGGCGCATGATCGCGCCGAGGAGGAGCTGTCCGAAGATGAGTCCCGTGCTCACCCATGCGAGGAGCTTCAATGACGGCCGGGACAAGTCAGTTGCCCGCGCTGTGGACTGCATCCAGGCACGCCCCGTGCACACCGCCAGCACCAGGCTCAGGCAGAAGAAAATCTGTGCGAGTCCGGCGTGGGCCACCGACACCGAGACCGGAAGACGTAGCAGAACCGTCAGCCCACCGAGAAGTGCCTGCAAGACCACCGCGGCGAGGGCCAGCGACGCAACGCGCCTGAGAACGACCCGGGGCTCGTGGCGCCAGATCCAGACGGCCAGCGACAGCATGAGAAGACCGACCGAGCCGGCTACCATGCGGTGCCCGTGCTCGAAGAGAACGCCTCCAATCATCGCAGGGAAGAACTGCCCGAGAGAGAGCGGCCAGTCGGGGACGGCCAGCCCGGAGCCGGTGCTGGTCACCAGACCGCCCGTGAAGATGAGCACGAAAGTGGCGGCAGCCGTCAGGCGGGCGAAATAGTTCATCCCCCGCGAGTAGCCTGTGTCCGCTGAACCTGAACCGGCCGGCCGCATCACGTGATCCGTCAGCGCGCTCCCTGTGTGGCCGGGTTCAGCACGCGGTCCTGAGGCAGGTAGTCTTCCGTG
>CBEVTG010000146.1:0-5552 GCA_965552745.1 uncultured bacterium | reverse complement strand
ATGGATCGGCGCACCTCGTTCTGGGGGCTCGATCGGCGGTCTTCGCCCCGGTGCCAGAGCTCGGTCTGATCGTGGTTGACGAGGAACACGATCCTTCATTCAAGCAGGACGATTTTCCGCGCTACAACGGACGCGATCTGGCGGTGGTCAGGGCCCGACTGGCCGGCGTTCCGATTGTCCTCGGCAGCGCCACACCCTCCCTGGAAACTGTGCACCGCGCGAGGGCGGGCAAGATGCAGCTGCTCGAGCTCAAGCAGCGTGTTGACGGACGGCCGCTTCCGGAAGTTCAAATTGTCGACATGCGTCAGGAACTGGGCCGGGAGTCGGGCCGGGGGCCGGTTCTGTCCTCGACACTGATCGAGTCACTGCGCGAAACCGTGAGCTCGGGGGGACAGGCGATTCTTCTTCTGAACCGCCGTGGCTACGCTTCCTTCATGGTCTGCCGGGCCTGTGGCGAGGTCGCGCGCTGCCGCCAGTGCAGCGTGGGACTGTCACTGCACCTCCGGGAGGCCCGCATGCGGTGCCACTACTGTGGGAGGGTGGAGCCGGTGGCCGAACGCTGCCCGTCGTGCGGAGGCAAGGAGCTCGCGCAAGGAACAGAAGGGACCGAGAGACTCGAGGAAGAGCTCGAGCGCGTACTGCCTGAGGTGAACGCAGTGCGTCTGGACAGCGATACCGCCAGGGGGCGGGGACACGTGGTTGCTCAGACACTCAGAGCTTTCGAGGAAGGAAAAGCACAGGTGCTACTGGGAACTCAGATGGTTGCCAAAGGCCACGATTTTCCTAACGTGACGCTGGTCGGAGTGCTGTGCGCCGATCAGGCTCTGGGATTTCCGGATTTTCGGGCTGCGGAACGAACCTACCAGTTGATCCACCAGGTCAGCGGACGCGCCGGACGGGGAGCGCGGCCGGGCCGGGTGATCGTGCAGAGCTTTGCCCCAGAGCACTACGCCGTGCGCCTGGGCGCTTCACAGGATTATGATGGCTTTTTCGAGAAAGAACTAGCCTACCGCAGGGGACTGAAATACCCGCCCTATACGGTCCTCGTACAATTGATTCTGGGTGATCGGCAGGCCCAGCGTGGTTTTACACGGGCACAGCAGGTTTCAGAGCGGGTGAAGAAGGTGGGTGGCGGGCATCTGCGCGTCCTGGGCCCGGCCCTGGCGCCCCTGTCGAGACTACGGGGTCGATTCAGGTTTCAGATTCTGATCAAGGGAGCGAGCCGCCGGCACCTGAACCGTGTCCTGGCCGATGTCCTGGAGAGCCTGGAAAAGGAGCGTTTCCCCCTGCACGCTTTGACCGTCGACGTGGACCCGGTCACAACGCTCTAACAAACCGACACCCGCAGGCCAGAAGTCAGTCCGATTTCTGAATCCTGACGCGCCAGGCATCGCCATCCTCGATCACCTCGTATGGATAGCCGCTCCTCTTGCTGAGGTCCGGCAGGGTCTCCTGCGCCGATCGTCGACTGTCGGTGAGCACTTCCAGGAGTTGTCCGCTCGACAGGCTCTTTAGGTGTTTGCGGGTCTCGATCAGCGGATAAGGACACACCTTTCCGGTCGTATCAAGCACATCGTCCGGCTGGCGCTGGCTCAGCTTGGTCATCAGTTCGGCTCCCTCAGTCTCCTGCCTCTACCATCAAAGTATTCTTTCCCGCAGCACGCGCCGCGATCAACGGATTCGAGACCGCGCATCCAGGCCAATCAGCGCCGGCCGGGTCCGGGCGAGGGGCCCTTGCGGCAGGCGACCCAGCGGCTGCTCTTGAAGAACGGTGCACCCCGGGCGTGCAGGAATCGATAGTGCTTGAGGTCTTCACGGATCTCGATGGCAGGATTTGCACTGGTCTTGCCCACTCTCCCGACGATCCAGGGCTGGTGCCCGGTATCCTCGAGGTCCCGCCAGATCGAGTAAGCCACTTCTTCGTACGCCGCAATCAGAATGGCCCCGTTCGTTCCGGCGGTCGGATTGGGCATTTCCACGTCCGCCACACACGGATGGTGAAGCACCAGGTTGTGGAGATAAATGTCGCGTCCGGAATCCTGAGCGAGCTCCTCGAGTGCCAGGATCCCGGGGCCGCTCATGTCTCGCGCACTGGTCAGGTGCCGGTGTGGATCGAACGGTTTGCCCTTGGCGGGTAGGTAGTTGGCAATGACGTGTGCCGCTTCAACGTTCGGTACCAGCATCTGTTGTAGAACGCTGGCCCGCAGATCCTCGAGATCTGAAGTGTCCTCTTCGAGTGCTTGCCGGATGAGGTACTGGGTCAGGGGGGCGAGATCACCCGCGGGACGAGTGGCGATCAGGATCTGGCCCTCCAGCAAGTTCTGGTTACGGGGTACTTCGTGTTCACTGGTGCCGGTGATGGTGGCGCCAATTGCCTTGATGCCAAAACCGAGAGGGCCGTGATCGACGACACGAATGTCGAGATCGCGGAAGCGTTCCTGGTAGCGCGCAATTGCATCCTTCAGGGATTGCACCTCCTGGGGCGTGGGCGCATCGTAGCTCGGATGAAAGGTCAGGTTCTGGGTTACGCCGGAGAGCAATAGGTCGTTGAGAGCGTTGTTGAGCGACACGAACACGCTGATCCAATTGGAGTGGAAAAGGTTGGGATCGATCGTGGAGATCGTGTCGTTGTTGGCCACGCCGGTGATAGAACCCTGGCCACTTCTGACATAGTCAACCATCAGGAACTGCTCGTCGCTGCTTTTCGATAGCTGAACCGTGTGGCCCTTTCCGAGCGTAAACGGGTGATCAGCCCGGCCCGCGGATTCAAGATACGCCAGCATGGCGTCGCGGAACGCCTCCCGGCTGGGGTTGGCGGTGAACGAAGCGAGCAGAACAGCTCCATCGGGGCGGTAGGCGAGCACGTCCCGCTCGACCGCACGACAACCCGCCGGCTGGAGCAGATCCGGCAGAGAGTACCGGACACGGGTTATGTCGATCCGGCCGTCCGTATCGAAGATATAGACGTCGTCTCTTGGTTGCAGGTTGATGGGGGTGTTCGCTCGAACGGCGGGAGCGATCTCGGCCAGCACGGGATAGACCGTGTCTACCAAATCAACCTTGGCGGCACATCCCAGACAGATCATCTCGCGGGGCTTCTGGCCCCGCCGGATCTCCGAGAGGATTTCGCCGATGGGGGTGCGCCAGCGATCGAGGCCGATGGGAACCGTCTGCAACAGGACCGGATCGACCGGGAAATTGGAATGCTGGTGTCGCTGGACCATGAGCGATGACGCCAGCGCTGATGGCAAAAGGATGCGCCGACCATAGAGATCCTACCATTCGTCAAGGACGGCGACAAATCTGGTGTTCCGGTGCTGCGGCAGGTGAGATCCTCCCACCGGAGTCGAGCGCCGGAGGTATCAGGACAGACCCGCAATGGAGGCTCAGACCGGCCACACACCCCGGACGATGATTTCGACGAGGTTGCCGGCGGGGTCACGGAAGTAGATCGAGCGCAGGTCCGGCTTTCCCCGGTCCATCTCTTTTTCAACTGGGATATCGTTTGCCAGGAGATGTTCCTTCCACTGCTCCAGAGCCGCCGCATTTTCGACCTGCAGGGCAAAGTGACTCGAACCTTGCGCCCCGTGCGGCGGCAGAGTGTTGCCACACCGGGTCTCAGGAGCATAGAACACCAGGAGCACGTTGCCACCGACCCCCAGGAACAGATCTCGCCCTACCTGGCCACCGATTCGACGCAGGCGAAGGACCCCGCAGTAAAAGCGCTCAGCTGCCTCGAGATCGTCCACGTAGATCCCGGTCTCGATCACTTGCTCGAATGCGGGTAGCGAGCGCACGATTACCTCAAGAGGGGGCGCAAAAACGCAGTGCCAGGGCCACGTATTGCAGGGCAGCCTCCCGGACCTGGTCGACCGACACCCACTCGTCAGCCGAGTGTGCCTGCTCGAGAGCGCCCGGACCCATGACCACACAGGGGATACACCCCTCGCCGCCAATCAGCGCGGCATCCGTCCATGCGGGAAATGCCTCCGGAGGATCGGTGCGCCCCGAGACCTCCGCCCTTGACTCCAGAGCCCTGCAGACCAGCGGGTCGCCAGCCGACGTCTCGAAGGGGCTGCGAACCATCACGTCTTTGTCTGCCGATACCCGATGAGCTTCAGCCTTGAGACCCGGGACCTCCGAACGCACGCGCCCGAGCAGGTTGTCAATTTCGGAGAGCACCGATTTGACTGTCTCACCGGGTAACCAGCGCCGGTCGAGACACACCCTGCATCGGGCCGCGACGATGTTCGGTTGATCGCCGCCCTGAATGACTCCGACATTGATCGAGGGAGGGCCTAGGAGCGGATGGGAGCGTCGGGAGAGGGAGGGTCCGAGATCGCCCTCCACGAGGCGTACGAACCGGGCGGCGGCGGCGATGGCGTTGATTCCTCGTTCCGGCGTGCCCCCGTGCGCTGCCTGGCCCGTGAACTCCACCTCCAGCCACAGTACTCCCCGATGACCGATCGCCACACGGTTCTCGGTCGGTTCACCCACGACGCACCCGTCGGCCCGATAGCCTGATTGAATCAGCGCCTGGGCGCCAAGGCTCTCCATCTCTTCGTCAATGACTGCGGCCAGGATGAGATCTCCTGCCGGCTTTGTGCCCGAGGCAGCCAGTGCAGCGAGTGCGGAGGCCATGGAAGCCAGAGCACCTTTCATGTCGCACGCTCCGCGACCGTGGAGCCGTCCGTCCCGGATTTCCGCGCTGAAAGGATTGATACTCGCAAGAGCATCGGGTAGCACCGTGTCGGTATGGCCGCAAAGCATCAGCGAGCGCCCGGTGCCTGCCCCGGACACCCTGGCAAGCAGGTTGGGACGCCCGGGGTGGATCTCATGCAGATCGACCTGGATCGAGCGGCGCTGCAGGAAGCGGGCAAGAACACGAGCTGTGGCTTCTTCCTGGCGCTCGATTCCCGGGTGGGAGGGGCTGCGCACCAGTTCCTGAAGCAACGGCACTGGATCCGACTCCTGTATCGCCCGGCGCAGATCCGTGTTCAGAGTGATTTTCATGGAACCCTGATTATAAGACAAAAGCCTGGATCTTCCTGGAAGCTGAACCTGGAGTAAACTCTTGCTGCACGCACACCTCCACAGTCCGGAGCTTGAATAGACCCATGTCAGAGTCCCGCTTGGCCGCGAACGAACCGTGCCGCCTCATCGCCTCCATCGGAGGTGAGACAGATCTTCTATCCTCCGCCCTGTCAAGAGTCGATTGTCGGGCCGACTGGGTCGAGGTGCGGCTCGACCAGGTGCTGAAGGAGGCAGTGCCATCCCTTATCTCCGCTTCATCACTGCCGGTCGTCGCCACCTGCCGGCGGCGGCAAGATGGAGGAAAGTTCGACGGGGACGAGGGCGAGCGGGGATCCCGCTTGGAAGCGGCGTCACGATCAGGGGCAGCCTGGATTGATCTGGAGTGGGGAAGCGACCTTGCCAGACAACCGCAGCGCTTCTCGCCGGCGCGGATCATTCTCTCGTGGCATGACTTCAGCGGCACTCCCAGGGATCTGGGTGCGCGCCTTCAGGCGATGCGGGTGGTGCCCGGGATCTCG
>CBEVTG010000145.1:0-5562 GCA_965552745.1 uncultured bacterium | reverse complement strand
GGATCGAACCCGCGACTCCGAGCTTGGGAAGCTCGTACTCTACCAACTGAGCTATGCCCGCCCGAAAGATAAAGTAACGAGAAGATTCTAGGCTCCGTACCTCGAAGCCGTCAAGCGCCGGATGCCCTTTCGATCCGCCCGCCGCCCAGGACGATATCCCCGTCGTAGAAGACTGCTGCCTGGCCAGGCGTGATCGCCCGCTGGGGGTGATGGAATTTCACACGGGCCCTGCCTCCGGGCAGAGCCCGGACCACGGCAGGAGAAGGACGGTGCGCGTGGCGGATCCGTACCTCGGAGGGTGTATCGTCTGATGGCGGTTTTCCTGACACCCAGCTCACGTCAGCGACTTCGAGCGATCCATGGCACAAATCCTCTCCCCGGCCAACCACCAGGCGGTTTTCCTCTCCGTCGATGCGGCACACGTACCAGGGGCCGCCCGGCAAATTTCCCAGTCCCTTGCGCTGGCCCACGGTGTAGCGCGCCAGCCCCAGGTGAGTGCCTATCCTGCGTCCATCGACAGTCGTAATCGACCCCGCCTGCCCGAGCGCCTTCTCCCCGCCGCGGCTCATGAAGGTGAGCCGGTCCATACCGCCGAGGAAACACAGGTCCTGGCTTTCCGGTTTGTCAGCCACATCGAGTCCCGCCTGCCGGGCCGCCACACGCACTTCGCTCTTCAGCATTACACCGAGGGGAAAGAGAACCCGCTGCAGTTCGGCCTGGCCGAGGTTGTAGAGGAAATACGATTGATCTTTCTCCACATCGCGGGCCCGGAGGAGGCGCCAGAGGCCGCTGCGCGGATCGGCATCGATTCGGGCGTAGTGGCCGGTCGCGAGTTTCTCTGCCCCGAGGCGCAGGGCGGTATCCAGAAGCGCGCCGAACTTCAGGTGCCGGTTGCACTCGACACACGGATTGGGCGTTCGGCCGCTCAGATACTCGCTTGCGAACGGCTGCACCACGCGTGAAGAGAACTCCTGTTCGTAATCCAGGATGTAATACGGGAAACCGGCCTTTCCCGCCAGTCGTCTCGCGTCCCGAAAATCGGCGGGCGAGCAACAGCGGCTCTCGGTGCCGCCATTGGCTCGCGCGTCCCAGAGCTGCATCGACACACCGATCAGATCATGACCGGCTCGGTTCAGAAGCCAGGCGGCCACTGACGAATCGACACCGCCGCTCAGGGCCATGAGGGTGCTCACGCCCCGGCCTCCAACCTCTCTCCCACGACCCTGAGCATGCGGGATGTGACCCGTTCCACGATGTCGACGGCCTGCTCTATTTCGGCTGAGGTCGTGCTGGTTCCGAGACTGAAACGAATGCAGCTCCGGGCCTCGCTGTCAGAAAGTCCGATGGCTCTGAGGACGTAGGAGGGGCGGCTCATGCCGGAAGCGCAGGCGGCACCGTGTGACACCGCCAGATCTTCAAGGTCGAGAGCGACCACTAGATTCTGAGCCGGAAGTCCCCGGAACCGCACACAGCTGGTGTTCGGCAGGCGATCCACGTTCGCGCACAGGACCGTCGCTCCGGAGACTCGCCGGCGTAGCTCCAGTTCCAGTCGATCGCGCAGAGCGCGCACCCTGTCGGGGCGGCGCCGGAGGCTGGCCACAGCCGCTGAGAATCCGGCGCATAACTCCGGCGACTCGGTCCCGGCACGGCGCCGGCCCTGCTGAGCGCCACCAGTCATCGGCGAGGCGAACGGCACCCCTTGACGAATCAACAATGCACCGATTCCCTTCGGCCCCCCAAGCTTGTGCGCGGAGAAGGACAAAAGATCCGCTCCCGTGCTGTCCAGGGTGACGGGTGCATGGGGCAGTGCCTGAACGGCGTCGATGTGGAAAGTGATCCCTCGGGGCTTCAGGAGACGTGCGATCGATGAGACGGGCTGAAGCGTCCCGGTCTCGTGGTTCGCGGCCATAATCGAGACCATTGCGGTATCGGCCCGCAGCCGTTGCTCGAGCGCCGCAGGATCAACCCTGCCGCCACTATCCACCGGCACGACGTCGACCTCGTACCCGCTCTCCGCGAGCGCATGAGCGGTCTCGAGCACCGCGGGATGCTCCACCGCGCTGACCAGCAAGTGCCGCCGGCCATCCCGGAGGGACCGGGCTGCCATGACACCGCGAAGCGCCAGATTGTCCGCCTCCGTCCCACCGCTGACGAAAACCACTTCTTCAGGAGACGCGTCGGCCACGGTAGCGATCTGCTGGCGAGCTTCCTCGACCACGGACCGGGCTTCCTGACCTGAGCGGTGAGTGCTCGAAGGGTTCCCGGGCGGGGCGTCGAGACACCGCAACATGGCTTCCCTCGCCTCCGCAGCGAGCGGAGCCGTGGCATTGTGATCGAGGTAAATGCGGGAGCCTGTCGGAGGAAACACGGTGCGTGCAACTCTAGCACCATGAACTATTTAGTGTCAATTTGCTGCTTGACGCGTCCACCGGCCGATGCTAGGCTGATTGGCCCGCCCCGCATCGCCCCATGGGTGATGGGCGGCAAGCCGCTCATGCCCGCACCGATCGACCTTAAAACGACACTCAGCCTGCCGCGAACCGCCTTCCCGATGAAGGCAAACCTGCCGAAGCGCGAGCCCGAACGGCTGCAGCGCTGGGAAGAGATGGACCTCTACGCCCGCATCCGCGAGCGCCGGCGCGGATCGCCTCGCTTCGTCCTGCACGACGGTCCTCCCTACGCGAACGGACACACTCATCTGGGCCACGCCCTGAACAAGATTCTCAAGGATCTGGTGGTGCGCTCGCGCACGTTGCTGGGTTTTGACGCGCCCTATCTACCCGGCTGGGATTGCCATGGCTTGCCGATCGAGATCAAGGTCGATCAGGAGCTCGGTGCGCGAAAGCAGTCCATGCCAAAGCGGGAGTTCCGGCGACACTGCCGTGACTATGCGATGCGGTTCGTCGATATCCAGCGGCGCGAGTTCTCGCGTCTCGGTGTCATGGGCGAGTGGGCCAATCCGTACCTTACCCTGGATCCACGGTATGAGGCCACGATCGTCCGGGAACTTCTCGGCTTCTTCGCGCGCGGGGAAGCGTATCGAGGGTTGAAGCCCGTGCACTGGTGCTCCTCGTGCCGAACCGCTCTGGCCGAGGCCGAGGTCGAGTATGAGAACCACCGCTCTCCTTCGATCTATGTGCGCTATCCATTGCTCGTAGCGAAAGAGCAGACTACCGAGCTGCCTGCGGCCCTCAAGCGGCCAGGCGGCATGAAGCTTTATCTGCCAATCTGGACCACCACACCCTGGACCCTTCCCGCCAGTCTGGCGATCGCTGTTCATCCAGAATTGATCTACCGTCTTGTGGTGGCGGACGGCGCCGCCTACCTGGTGGCCGCCGGGCGCCTGGCAGCCGTGAAAGCGGAGGTGGGCTGGGGCGAGATCGAGGAGCGCGGTGAGGTTCGTGGATCCGCGCTCGAACATCTGAAAGCGCGACATCCGTGGCTGGAGCGCGAGATCCCCGTCGTCCTCGGGGAACATGTTTCCCTCGAACAGGGCACCGGGCTGGTGCACACGGCCCCCGGCCACGGACAGGAAGATTATGTCATCGGCCAGCAGTACGACCTGGAGCCGTACGCGCCTCTGGATGACGGTGGACATTTCCTGCCGGATGTTCAGCACTACGCCGGACTGGCTGTTCATGACGCGAACCCGAAGATCGTCTCCGACTTGCGAGACAACGGTTCTCTCATGGCCGATTCGATCCTGGAGCACAGCTATCCGCATTGCTGGCGTTGCCACCAGCCGGTGCTGTTTCGGGCCACCGATCAGTGGTTCATCTCGATGGATGAGAAGCAACTGCGTGACCGCGCTCAGCAGGCTCTGCAAAAGGTTCGCTGGATTCCTGCAGCCGGTGAGGAACGCATCACGGCCATGATCGCCAACCGTCCGGACTGGTGCATCTCCAGGCAGCGATTGTGGGGTGTACCGATCGCCGTCCTTACCTGCGAAGGATGCCGGGCGCCGCTGGTGAGCACCGACGTGCGGGAGCGGATCGTGTCCGTGATCGCCGAGCGAGGCGCGGACGTCTGGTTCGAGCTGCCCGTTACCGAATTCACTGGCAAGCAGGCCGCGTGCGAGCAATGTGGCGGCCGCCAGTTCCGGAAGGAAGAGGATATCGTCGATGTCTGGTTCGAGAGTGGCGTATCTTACCTGGCGTTGATGGAAAAGGATTCCACATACGAGTGGCCGGCCGATCTTTATCTGGAGGGAACCGACCAGTACAGGGGATGGTTTCACTCATCGCTGTTGGTGGGAACAGGCTCGCGTGGCGAAGCCCCCTACCGCAACGTTCTCATTCATGGCTTCACGCTCGACGGCGAAGGCCGCAAGATGTCGAAGTCGCTTGGAAACGTCATCTCTCCACAGCAGGTCATGGAGCGGCAGGGTGCCGAGGTTCTGCGTCTCTGGGTGGCTCTCGCCGATTCATCGGGTGATGTGCGGTTGTCGGCGGAAATTCTCAATCGTACGGTGGACGCCTACCGAAAGATCCGCAACACCTGCCGTTTTCTTCTCGGCAACCTCGCCGGTTTCAACGTCGAGAGTGATGGAATTCCAGTGGAAAAGCTCTGGGAAATCGACCGGTGGGCCCTGATGCAGTGCGCGCTCCTCCAGAAACGGGTTCGCGAGGCCTATGAGAAATACGCCTTCCACGAGGTGGCACACGCCCTTCATCATTTTTGTGTGGTGATGCTGAGTGCGTTCTACCTGGATGTTCTGAAGGATCGTCTTTACACCTTTGCCGCGAATTCCGAGGGTCGACGCTCCGCACAGACCGTGCTTGAGGAAATCGCACGCGCGCTCTCCCTCATGATGGCTCCCGTGCTGTC
The DNA here is from genome assembly GCA_965552745.1 of uncultured bacterium. Classification (GTDB taxonomy): domain Bacteria; phylum Acidobacteriota; class Polarisedimenticolia; order JAPUKU01; family JAPUKU01; genus JAPUKU01. The sequence continues at coordinate 735 of CBEVTG010000145.1, read as the reverse complement.
GTTCACGTCCGACGAGATCTGGGAGCACTTGCCGAGGCGGCGGCAGGATCCGGACTGTGTGCACCTGGGCGACTTTCCCTCCGAAACAAAACTACCGGTTGACAGCGAGTTGCTCGAGCGCTGGGAAAAATTACAGCAAGTCCGGGCCGAGGTCAGCAAGGCTCTGGAGGAGGCTCGGAAATCCGGTGCGATTGGAGGCTCCCTTGACGCTCGAGTCCGGCTCTTCGCCGCACCGCCGCTGCGTGATCTCCTGACGCGTTACAGGGAGCAGCTTCCGGCTGTCCTGATCGTTTCGCAGGTCGAGCTGGAGAACGGACCGGACGGAGAGGTGCTGGCCAACCGTCAGATCGATGGACTCCGGATCGAGATTCGGCACGCCCTTGGCCAGCGTTGCGGACGCTGCTGGAATTACTCCACAGCCGTCAATGAAGATCCGCAACTCAAGGAACTTTGCGAACGCTGCCTGCCCATTGTCCGGGGTTTCATGTCCTCCGCTGAATGACGATGCGTTCGACCCACTTACTGCGTTCCCTCTACGGATTGGTCATCATTGCTGTGACGGTAGTGGATCAAGTAACCAAGATCTGGGTTCAGCACTTTTTGAACAGGGTCGAACTGTTTGACATCATCCCGGGGTTCTTTCGCCTGGTTCTGGTTCACAACCGGGGTGCCCTGTTCGGACTTTTCCAGGAGATTACTCCCCCGTTGCGCACAATCTTGTTTCTTCTCCTGCCG
>CBEVTG010000144.1:0-5578 GCA_965552745.1 uncultured bacterium | reverse complement strand
GACGCCTGGTATCTCGCGGGTGTGGCACGCCTGCGTCTTGGTGACGCGACCGGTGCCGTGCAATCGTTCCGCCGCCTGGAAGGGGACCAGGGGCGCACCGAGGCCCAGTACGCCATCCGCCTCGTGCAGCGTAGTAAGGATGTGGCGCTGCCGGAGGCCCTTCCCGACGGTCGCCCGATCAGTGGCATGCGCGATGAAGATCAGGCCAGCGCTCTGCGGCGTGCCTGCACCGGTGAGTTCGAGGGGGAATCGGAGGTCCTTGCCCTGGCGCTGTTGATAGATTTCCTGAAGCGCGGCCAGGTATTACGCGAATTGACGCTGAGATCGAGTTGCGTGGGTATCCTGTTCCGGTGAGCCTCAGAGTCCTGGTCGTTGCAGACGCTCATCTGGGGTCGATCCCGGGGGATGTCGAAATGTTCCTGGCGTTCCTGGAGAAGCATCTGACCGGTAAGACCGACCTGGTTCTGCTTGGGGATCTGTTCGATTTCTGGCTCGGTATCGAATCCCTTCAGAGAGAGCATCAGCGGCGGGTTCTTACGGCCCTCGACGGTTATTGCAGCCGTGGAGTGTGTCTCCGGTACGTCGAGGGGAACCGCGACTACTTCATCTCCCATGCCTTTCATCCGCGGCCATTCGACGAAGTGGCGGGGGATCGGTTGTGGTTGAACGCTTCCAATGTCAGCGTCTGCTTCGAGCATGGAGATCTGATCAACACTCGGGACCGGAACTACCTGCGCTGGAGAGGGTTCTCACGACGGCCCTGGATCCGCCGCTGCGCCTCCGTTCTGCCGCGCGTGTTCATGGGCCGCATGGTAGCGGCCCTCGAAAGGCGCTTCCGTACCACGAACTCCGAACATCGCGTTTACTTTCCCGAGAGTCTCTGTCGAGCCAGGGCCAGCGAGGTTTTTGCCTCCGGCGCGCAGCGCTTCTTTATGGGACACTTCCATCGACTCTGGGAGTGGCAGGAGGAGAGCGGCGGCCGCGTCTGCCGGGCCACGGTTGTGCCAGCCTGGCAGCAAGAGAGGGTCGGCTGGATCTACGAGCCCGGGGCCGGGATCGACAGGCTCAGCGGCCAGCCCTCCGGCGAATCCATTCCTCCCTGAAGCGCTGGAAGGCGCACCCCAGATCCCGTGTCACGGGCCCGGGCCGCCCGTTGCCCACGCGGCGACGGTTACAGGAACGCAGGGGCAGGATTTCCTTCAGCGTGCTGGTGATGAAGGCCTCGTCACAGTGGCGCAGATCGCGCTCGCCCAGGGCCCGCTCTCGAAGTTCGATGTTCTCCTGGCGCGCGATTCGAAAGACGATCGCCCGCGTGATCCCGCTCAGCAGCCCCCTGCTCAGCGGCGGAGTGAGCACCGCGCCATGCCGCACCAGGAAGAGATTGCTGCTGGCGCCTTCCACGAGATCTCCGGCCGGGTTCAACATGAGCGCCTCCATGGCACGCTGCCGTGCCGCCTGTATGGATGCCAGGACGTTGTTGAGCAGGTTGGAGGACTTGATGCGCGGATCGAGCGATACGATTGGATTGCGGCGCAGGCCCACGAGCGCCACGGCGGCCCCTCTCCGGTAAAGCGATGCAGGCAAGGGGGTGAAAGACTGCACGTAGTACAGCAGGTTGGGACGCAGGCCGCGCTCGGGTGCCATGCGGATCGCTCCTTCCCCGCGCGTGACGACGATCCGTATATGGGCCGATTTCAGGCGCGCGCGTTTCAGAAGCCGCACCACAAATGCTTCCTGAGCATTGAGTTTCCAGGGAAAGGGGATTCCCAAAAGGGAACAGGAGGCGCGCAAGCGGCTCCAGTGCTCGCGAAACTGGAAGGGCCAGCCCTCGTAGGAGCGCACGGTCTCGTAGGCGCTGTCACCGTAGAGGAATCCCCGGTCAAAAGCGGAGACTACCGCGCGGTGGTATGGCAGGACTCGGCCGTTGCGGCTGAAGACGCCTTTCATGGAATGGTTCGGCAGGAAGGAGCCGGCAGGAAAAATCAGCGCAGGCCGAGATCCTCGAGCCGCTGGTGGGCGATACGGGCTTCGTTGCTATGTGGATAGTTCTGAACCACGTGCTGCAGCTGGACGACCGCCTGCGCAACCTGATTGGCCTCGAGCAATGCCAGACCCTTCTTGAGGTAGGAAGCAGGCACCTTCAAGCTGTCCGGATACTGCTGGATTAGACGGTCAAATTCGGTAACCGCCTTGGCGTACTCATCCTGGCTGAAGTGACACTCGGCGATCCAGTACAGGGAGTCGCTGGCGCGCGGGTCAGACGGGAACTTTCGCAGGAAATCCTGAAATCCCCAGAGCGCGAGCTGGTAATTCCCCTTGCTGAAGTCGGTGTAGGCGCCATTGAACACCTGGTTGGGGCTCGAATCGGAAGTCGCGGCTGGGCGTTTGTCCGAGCCGGGGCCGCCGGAGGGCCTGCCGGGTGAAGCTGCAGGCGCGCCATTTTGAATACGGCGCATCTCCTGGGTCAGGTGCACGAGGCGCGAACCCGTGTCTTCCAGACGCTGGCGAAGAATGTGCATTTCCTCTATGAGGACGTCGACTTTCTGCAACAGGTCGGCCTGCACCGTTTGCACCGAACCCGCCTGTTCGCCGACCCTGCGCTCGATCTCGGCCAGGGATTCCGCAGCGCGGGCCTGCTCACGGGTCAGAAGGAGCATCTGCTGCTGCAGATCCTCGATCCCGAGCAGGATGTCTTCAGTCTTGCCCGCCGTGGCCGGCAGGAGGGAGGCCCAGCACACCACCGCCGTCAGGCACGCACGTGGCGTCCAGCAGGCCAGCCCACCTGCCAGGAAGTGTTTCATCGATCCACGATGCGGAATTCCGCGCGCCGGTTCTTTGACCACGCCGATTCGTTGCTTCCGCGCACGGCGGGCCGCTCCTCCCCGTAAGAGATAGTACGCAGCCTGTTGGCCTGCACGCCCAGGGAGGTCAGATACTGTTTGGTGGAGTTGGCCCGGCGATCACCCAGAGACAGGTTGTACTCGTTGGTACCCCGGTCGTCACAATTTCCCTCGATGACCACATTGAAGCCCGTATGCTCCTTCAGCCAGGTGGCGTTCTGGCGCAGCGCCGCTTTGTATTGATCCTTGATGTCGGATCGGTCGAAGTCGAAATAGATGGTTTTGAGAGCACCCCGTCGGTTGTAATCCTCGGCGCTGAGGGAAGGCTCAATGCGCTCCGACTCAGTCTCGGCTGTGCGTCGCGCTGACGGGGCAGGCGTCGGCTCGGTGACGTCCTCCGTCTCCATCTCTATGGAGGGGGCCGGAGCGGGCTCCGGAGATGATGGCTTCGCCTTGCAGGAGACGAGTGCCGGGAGAGCCAGCAACAGCAATGCCGTCAGAACGACGTTGAACGAGTTCCTCATGGTGATCGATCCTCCCTGGTATGAGAACGGTTTGAATGTCGGTGGCACAAAAGTTCGGGTTCGGTCAGGTGAAGATGGGTGACGAGCACTCTCTGCGGTCGGCATTATAGATCAGCGTCCCTACCCAGGCCAGGGGGGGTTGCCACCCTCCACTCAGCGCGACCAATCGGGGCTCTGGGCCCCGCGTGGCGGGCCTATCTGGCGCAGTCTGCCGCCTGCCGCATCCATGATGTACAGAGCGTTGTCCCCCCCGCGCGACGATGTGAAAACCAGGTGTAGACCGTCTGGAGACCAGCGCGGGCTCTCATTGTTTCCGGGCCCGAAGGTCAGGCGCTGCACCCCCTCCGTGGCCAGATCGAGCAGGAAGATATCGAAGGTGCGATCCCGGCCGGCGTAGGCAATCTTGTCGCCCTGCGGAGACCAGGCTGCGAGGTCGTTGTAATCGCCTTCGAAGGTCACCCGCCTCACGTTGAGACCCTCGGCGTCCATGACGTAGATCTGGGGTCTGCCGCCGCGGTCAGAGGTAAAGGCAATCTCACGGCCGGTCGGTGACCAGGACGGCGATGAATCAATGGCCCGGTGGTGGGTCAGGCGAATGAGGCGTCCGCTCGAAATTTTCATCTTGTATATCTCGGAATTGCCGTCCCGGTTGGTCGCGAACGCAAGCCAGCGGCCGTCGGGAGACCACTCGGGGGCCGCGGTTAATTCACCGTCCCAACCGGGCAACGGGCGGGTCCGCTTGCCGTCGCGATCGAGCACGTAAAGACGCGGCCAGCCCTCCAGGTACGAAATGAAAGCAATCTGCTCGCCGTCAGGAGACCAGGTTGGAAACAGGTTGAGAGAGCCGTTCTGCGTAATCTGTTGCTGCTGGGCTCCGTCATAGTCCATCACGAAGATTTCCTTGCCCTCGCCGGTGCGTGTCGAGTAGACGATCTTTGACTGGCTGATACCCTGTCTGCCCGTAAAGTGCAGCACGATATCATCGGCCAGGCGGTGGGCTACCGTGCGCCAGACCGCGGGCTCCGAGCGGTAGCGTTTGCCAAACATCATCTGCGAGTGTTCCGTGTCATAGAGCTTGCTCTCGACCAGCAGGCGCTGGCCATCCAGATCCGTCTCACCGAGCAACAGGTAATCCGCACCAATCGATGTCCAGTCATCAAATGGGATGCCGTTCGTGCTGTCCTCGGGAATCAGATCATAGTACCCGCGCTCCACGAGCCGGAAGTAGCCGTTGAAATCCAGGTCGCTCCACAGGACCTGCAGGATGTCGTGGGTGGCGGCTTCGATAGGAGTGGCGTCGGAGCGATTGGTAAATTCCGGCACGGCAAGTCGGATCGGAGAGAAACCGCTCTCCGACACGCCAGCGTGCAGCTCCCCCTCCTGTGCCCGGGCCGCCGCTGCGCCGATCGACAGAATAATAATGATGATCCAGCCTGGAAAAATCCGCTTCATTCGGCCGTCAACTCGAAATAAAAGTGCACTCCAAGGGAATCCCCCTCGTAGGTGTACGGCAGCGGGGGCAGGGGATTGGCGTCATAGATCGCCCTCAAGGCCGAACGATCCAGCATATCCAGCCCGCTGTTTCTTGTCAGTCGAATATCCACGATCTGTCCGTTGCGCCGCACTCTGAAGTAAACCGTGGCCCGGAGCGCGGTCTCGAGGTTACGCAGATCCGGTTTCTGCCAGGCGGCGCGCAGGCTCTGGGTCAGGGCCTGGCGGTACCATGCAAACTCGAACGCTTCGTCGTCGAGGGCGCCGATGGTACCCTCCTGCGCCCCCCCAAGGCCGGCAGTGTCTTCCCCGCCCGTGCCGGCGGGAGGCGCTGTTTCCTCGGCGGCGAGCTGCTGCGGCTCCGCCTTCTGCGCAGGATCCGGCCTGGCTTCCGGCTCTGGCGGCGGCGCCTCCGGCTTGGGCTTTTCCACCGGTTTTGCCTCCGGCTCGGGGATCTTCACCGCCGCCACCTCGGGCTTGGGCTTCGGCTGTGGCGCGGGTGGATTCGGCGCGGGTTTCGTCTTGGGCGTCCGTGCTTTCGGCTTGGGGCTCGGTCGCTTGAGGACGCCGCTGCCGGGCGGCAAGGTGACCAGGTCCACAACCAGGATCGGGGGCGGCAGCGGACGTCGTGGCAGCCAGCGGGGCGAGGTCCACACCACGGCGGTGATCGCCATGTGCACGATCACCGATACTGTAATCATCGAGGCGAAGGCATCCTCCCCC
>CBEVTG010000143.1:0-5595 GCA_965552745.1 uncultured bacterium | reverse complement strand
GATCGTGTGGCCGCCAATCCTGGGCACCCGGAGCTCATTCAAGACAGAGACGATTTTTTCGAGACCTTGCTCCGGGCGCGAATCGACCACGGCCGTCACCTTCACGCCCGCCCCTGCCAGCACACTGGCGGTGTGGTATCCACCGTCATGGTTGGTGATCACCGTGGCGCATTTTCCGGGCACGATCCCGTGCAGACCGATCAGTCGTTCCACGCCACGGGCGGTCATGATTCCCGGGAGATCGTTGTTGCCGAAAACGAGATGACGATCGTTGGCTCCACCGGCCACGACGACCGACCCGGCGCGAATCTTGAATAGATCCCGGCGGTTCTGCGCGGCAACGTACTGATCCTCATAGATGCCGAAGGCCGTCGTCTCCGCGAGGATCTGGATACCCGAATCACGCGAGACCTGATCGACAAGCCGGCGGACAGCTTCATACTCGTGCAGGCCATTCAGCTCCGCATCGGGGCAATCCTCCACCTCCGAGAAGTTGAAGTTGGAATGCCCTCCGAGAATCGGGAACCGCTCAACTAACAGAACCTGTCTGTGTTCTTTAGAACCGGCCAGCGCCGCGGAGAGACCCGCCGGCCCCCCTCCGATGACACACAGGTCCGGGAAGAGATAGCGTTTCTCGTATCGGGTGGAAGGGTCCGGTACCGTTTTGTCGATTCTGCCCAGACCGGCGGCGTTCCGGATCAACTTTTCGAACCAGGGCCAGGCCCACCTGGGCTTGTGGAACATTTTGTAGTAGAAGCCATTTGGCAGGAGCGGCACGAGCCGGTCATTGACCCCCATCAGGTCAAATTCGACGGATGGCCAGGCGTTTTGAGTACGCACGTCCAGCCCCTGCCGTGCGGGCACCAGGTCCGCGGTGAGGTTTGGCTCACCGTTGACCGTGACCAGCGTCTCGGCACCGTATCCGTGGCCGTCATAGAGGCCGCGCGCACGATGATATTTGAAGCTCCGGGAGAGAATCGTGACGCCGGCCGCCCAGGCCGACGAGGTAACGGTGTCGTCCTCACAGAACGGTATCAACCGTCCGTTCAGACGGAATTCTCCGATTTGCTTTCTTTCGGGAACGGGCAGAAACGGATGGCGCGCCAGCCGCTTTCTAGATTTCATGGTCGATCGGGCTTCACCTAGAGATCCGGGCCAAGATCATGAAACCAGAAACTGGCATGATCGGTGTTATCCACCGTGCTGCGCCTTGCCAGAAACCATCGCCGGCATCCCGATCGGTGAAACCACCACTCGAGCTGCGTGCCCCTATGGTTCTTTGCCATGTAGACGTAGTCGGACCACGCTTCGAAGCCTTCCTGCGGATCTGGACGCCGCTTGTACTCACCCTGAAACGCAAATTCGGCGACCGGTCGCCTGCCACAGTTCGGACATGTGAGAAGAAAACTCATGATGCGGGATCAGTAAAACTCCAGGTACTTCTTTATCTCCCAGTCTGACACGTGGTGGTGGTATTCGAACCACTCTTGCTTCTTGATCTGGATGAACTCTGCCGCGAGGTTCCGGCCAATGCCATCCAGAATCACCGAATCCGCCTCCAGGGCCGCGAGGGCCCCGGAGAGGCTCTGGGGCAAGGTGGCGATGCCCAGCTCTACTCTCTGAGGCTCTGTCGTCGTGTACAGGTTGATATTGTGCGGTTTCCCCGGTGAAAGGTCGTTTCGGATGCCGTCCAGGCCGGCAGCCAGCACGGCGGCGGTCATCAGATACGGGTTGGTGGCGGAGTCGATGCTACGAAGCTCCAGGTGGTTGCCGCACACGCGCGCCATTGCGGTGCGGTTGTTGTCTCCGTAGCACACGTGGGCCGGAGCCCAGGTGGCGCCGGATGCGGATCCGCCCACAACCAGCCGTTTGTACGAGTTGACGGACGGACAGGTAATCGCGGTCAGGGCCGCGGAGTGCTTGAAGATGCCGCCCAGGAACTGGTAGGCAAGCCTCGAAATCCCCAGGCCGTTCGCATCCGAGTCGTCACGGAACGCGTTCTCGCCGTTCTTGCACAGGGAGATGTGCAGGTGCATGCCGCTGCCGGTGCGATTGTTCATCGGCTTGGGCATGAAACTGCAGATCATGCCATGTTCGCGGGCGATTGCCGTGGCCGCCATCTTGAAAAGAATGAGATGATCGGCCATGCGCAGGGCATCGGTATAGGTGAAGTTGATCTCGTACTGGCCGTTGCCGTCCTCGTGGTCGATCTGGTACACGTCCATGCCGCAGGCAAGAAGGTTTTTCGTCAGATCGGCGATGAAGGGTGCGGTCCTGTTGAGCCCATCGTAGTCGTAGCAGGGTTTGTCCAGAATGTCAGCCTCGTTGGCAGGAGAGATCTCTCCCGTCACAGGATTTTTCTTCACCAGGAAAAACTCGGGCTCGAGACCCGTGCAGGCGTCGTACCCGGTTTCTTTCTTGAGCCTCTCGATGGCGCGCCTGCAGGTGATACGGGAGTCAAACTCGTACGGCTCTCCCTTCACGTAACCGTCGCAGGCGATGCGCGCGAAACCGGGCATCCAGCCGATCTTGCAGAGCGTGTCCAGATCGCCACGGGCCATGAAGTCCGGTCCGTGCGGTCCCATGCCAAGTCCCCAAACGGCGAAACCGGCGAATCCCGCCCCGTTCTCGATCACCGTGGGGAGATGATGGGCCGGCACTGCTTTGGTCTTCGCCCGGCCATGTATGTCCACGAACTGGGCCAGGATGAACTCGATGTCATTTTGCTCCACATATTCTCTCGCTTGTTCGAGGTTCATGGCACGCCGCTCCCCTCCGATCGATCGACAGGAATGTAAGAGTTGTCACTTTTATGGCACCATTTTCGCCCTCTGTCAAGATTCCTGAAAACCTGTTCTTTCAAACCAAAACAGTACCAATGCCCTCTCAGCGCAACATGAACGATACACGCTTCGTCTCGTTTGACCGAACCATCGGAAACGATCTAGCATGAATTATTCTTGCGGCTAGACCATTTTCTCGAGCACAGGGGGCCTCCATGTTGACGGAGAGTGCAGGGTTTCCTCCGGATAATGGAATCTTCGTCCATGAGGCTACGCGCGATGGCACACGTTGAATTCAATCCCGAAGATTTTTACCTGCCCGCCGATTTCGATCGCCATGAAGCCACGTGGATCACCTGGCCCCACGACGACACCATCCCGGGTTACCAGCTCAAGCACGAAGCGACCTGGATGCAACTGACGGCGATCCTTCAAAAACACGAGAAGGTCCGCCTCATTGTTCAGGACGAGCGTCGCAGGGATCATCTCGAGCACCAGATGAAGTTCCACGGCATCGGCCTCGAGAACATCGAGCTTTTCACCATTCCGACCAACGATCTGTGGATCTGCGATAACGGGCCGCTCGTGGTGGTCAACAAGAGGGGACAACGAGCTGTGGTGACCTGGGGGTTCAACGGCTGGGGAGGGCGGTATCCTTACGACCTCGACAACCAGGTGGCGCGCAAGGCGGCGGACATGCTGTCTCTGCCCATTATCAACGCCCCGCTGACCCTCGAGAGCGGTTTCGAGGTGAACGGAAAGGGCACGTTGCTGGCCACCCGAACCTCGATCATCAATTCGAACCGCAACCCCAGTCTGGCACAGGGAGAAATCGAAAAGATCCTGAGCAAACATATCGGCGTCACGAACTTCATCTGGTTGACCGGCGTGGATGGAAACGATCCAGAGCTCGGCCCGGAGGAGACCGACTGCCACATCGATCTCTGCGTCAGGTTCGTCAACGAAGACACTGTTGTGTACGGATGGCCAGATGAGTTTGATGAGCAGGATCCCTTCTACCGGCGCGTGCTGAAGGTGCACCTCGGGGAGCTGGAGAACGCGCGCACCGAATCGGGGAAACGCCTCACCATCGTCCGTTGCCCGATGCCCAGGTATCCGATGTACTCGACCTCCCGGGTAGGAGCGGTTCAGCACATCCAAGAGATGGGCCGGGCCCGGCTCGGCGCCTGCGGTCCGACCCTGTGGTACTGTGGCTACCTCGACTGGCACGTGGCGAACGGTGTCGTCCTGGTCCCTATCTTTGGAGATGAGAACGATGATCGTGCCCTCAAGATCATCGGTGAGCAGTTCCCAGGACGTGAAATCGTCGGTGTCGATTGCCGGGCCCTCTTCGAGGGTGGCGGTCTCATCCATTGCGTCACCAAGGCGCAGGCGGCAGTGCCGGAATGAATGGATTCCACCCGATCAGGAGAGGTAGACCCGCATGACAGAGAACCCATCGGCCAGGGGGTTTGAAAGGACTATTGATTGGAAACAGGGACTGGCGATCGCTATCGGCGTGCCGCTGCTCATCCTGCCGTCGATTGGCTACTTCGCGGGTTACCTCTGGTCGTTCGCGATCATCGTGTGGGGCCTGTCCGTTCTGCAGGGATTCATGCAAAACATCGCCTACGGGGAACTGGCGACCGTCTTTCCGAATGCTTCGGGCCTTCCTGGAATTTCCCAGAACGTGTTCAAGAGCGGGGACAGCAACAAACACTACGCCATAGGGAGTTTGATCGGCGGCTTCAGCGCCTGGAGCTACTGGTTCGCCTGGAATCCCGTCCTGGCGATTTTCGCAATTCTGGTGGGCAGCCATCTGAAAGGCCTGCTGCCGGCGCTGGAAGGGTTCTCGGAGCTTCAACTGTCACTGTTCTCGGGCCTGGTGATCTTTTCGCTCCTCGTCATCATCAATTCCCGGGGGCTCTCCACGGGAGCCACCTTCGGCTACGTGCTGATGTTTCTGTCCTTTGCCCCGCTCGCGGTCATCACCCTGGCACCCTTTGCGACGGGTGCTTTCACCGTAGCCAATATCTCAGGCTCGTGGTTACCGGCAGATTGGATCTGGGACGGTCCTCATATCTTGATGTTGTTGGGGATCTTCGCGATGGCGCAGTGGAGCGCTTGCGCGTGGGAAACCGCGGCCATCTACGGGCCCGAGTACAAGAAACCTCACTCGGATGTGCCGAAGGCTCTGTTCGTCTGCGGAGGCATCTGCATGGTCACCTTTGTGCTGGTTCAAACCGCCGTCACGGGCACGCTTGGCATAGAAGGAATCATCGCGGAGCCGCTCTCGCCGATGCTTCCGGTCGCCAGGATGACCCTGGGACCAACAGGGACGTTCGTGTCTATCATGATGCTCATCACGGCCATGATTCTCATCATACAAACCGCATATCTGGGCTCGGCGAGAGCCATGCACTCACTGGCAGTCGAAGGGAACTTGCCGAGAATTTTCGGCAGGATCAACGCCAGGGGCACACCGGTGTTTGCGATGATCGTGATCGGCCTGTTCAACCTGATCCTGATATGCATGAAAACGCCCACCGCCATACTGGCTGCATCAGCCATTGGCTACGTGTGCGCAAACGGCATCAGCCTCTTTGCCTATGTAAAGGCGAAAACGGACCCGGAACTGGCCGCTCTGCATCGACCCTTCAAGGCACCCCGCGGATGGAAGAATGTCGCGCTGCTCTTCGGTCTGTTCAATCTGCCCCTCTGTCTGGCCGGGGTGATCTTCCTGAACAGCCTGGAGAGCGGGTGGACGGCAATATGGGTGGGGTTCCTCGTGCTGGCGTCCTACTTCCCGCTG
>CBEVTG010000142.1:0-5611 GCA_965552745.1 uncultured bacterium | reverse complement strand
CAATATATGTGGGACCTTGCACGGAGCCAGTTTTGGATTCGGGTGGACGGGACGAGCGTCTCTTAACCGTACAGACACAACACGCCGCCCGTACATAAGAAGCCGGCTTATCCCGACTACCACTGAGGGCGTGCGCCGATCACCGGCTCTCCCCCGCCGGCACGAGACGCTCGAGCTCCTCGAACCAGTTCAGGACGACGTTGATCCGGTCGGGGAACGAATCTCCATCGGCCAGCTTCTTCGTGAGAAAACGCCGACCATCTCGTGAGACGTCGAAGTCGCTCTGGGAGGTGAACGGAGATTGCGCGTGTGTCGAGAGCAGAACCGTTGAAAGACCGGCACTGAATCGGCCATTCAGGATCGCGTACGGAACTGCTAGAAGCTTGTCTCCAACGCTGTAATAGAGTTCATTTTTCGTCGGAGACCAGCGAGGTGTAGTGCCCCCTTCCGTCGAGATCCTGAGCTCACCGCCATCCACAAGCATTGACTTGACGTACACCTCCTCACGGCCCGAGATATACGAGACGTATGCCAACCACTGCCCATCGGGCGAAAACGTTCCATAATTGTCGGACACAGGCGTGCGAACGAGCAATTTCTTCACGCCTGCGGTTCCCAGCTCGTGCAGCCAGAGATCCTGGCTGCTTCCCGGAATGTATTCGCCAATCAGGAGGCTCTTGCCGTCGGGCGTGACCGCCTGCGGTACTTCATCCTCCCGTCCATCGGTGATCGCGACAGGAGGATCGGGCGTGTTCAGCCGCTTCATATAGATATCGAAGTTGCCCCGTCGCGATGACTGGAAGAACAAATGCTCTCCGTCCGGGTGCCAGACGGGAGTGGTATTATTCGCCTGCTGCGTGATCTGTTCGAACGTTCCGCGATCCGGATCGTGGACCCAGATGTTGAAGCGACCCTCATGGATCCTCGTGAGCGCGACCCGTCGATTGTCGGGTGCAATGCTGAAATTGGTGAACACCTGGGGCTCCAGGGGATATGGCTCCGTTCCTCCACTATGGTTTACCCAATGAAGCGACACCAGAGGGAAGTAGGCGCGGCCCGGAACGTAGACGAGCGTGCCATTCCCTGAGAACGACATGAACCGATTCGATGAACCCTGGGGATGGTGTCTTCGAACCGCCTCCAGGACCGGAACCGGCTCGCCGGTCAGCTCGAGCCTGGAGACCGAGAAAGGTGCGGCGTGATACATCCCACCCCAGTAGTAGATCAGGTGTCCCGTCGGGACGTATCGGGCGGACGCACCTGCCCTGATGTCATCAACCCGGCCGGTCGCAAGGTCGAACACCTTGATCCGCGCCAGGTCGAGGCTCCCGGCGGTCGTCCAGACCGTGAAGAGCACCTTCCTCCCACCCGGCAGAAACTCCGGCCACCAGTGTCCCATCTCCCCACTCTCTTCGTCGGGCGTGGTGAGTGCCTCGATCCTCCCTCCGTCGGCAGAGACCTGTTGAAGCCCCGAGTTCCAGGTCGAAAACAGGATTGAATTGGCCGGGCCCCAGGTCGCCCCGGGAGAAATTTGGGAAGCATCGCAAACCACCAGAGGCTGTCCTCCGCGGATGGAGATCTTCTTGATCTTGCCCCCCGCGAAGAAGCCGACCCAGCGCCCATCCGGCGAGAAGAACGGCATGGTCGCTCCCTCCGTCCCTGCGATCGGGTTGGACTCGAGTTCGCCTAGCGATCGCACGTAGAGCCGCTGGTTATTCCCCGAGTAACCGCTGTAGACAATTGTCGCACCATCTGGAGAGATGACCGCATTTCCTACCTTCATCTGTCCGCGAACCGGGGACAGATCGATCCCGAAGCGTACGGGTGCCGACGATTCCGTAACGGCCGGCTCTTCCGGCCCCAGAATGACCCCAAGCCCCAGCGCAAACCCGCCAATCGCGGCGCCTAGCGCCACCCACCACACCCGTCGCCGTGAAACTCCGGCCGCGCGTTCATCCCGGGCGTTGCCGCTGTCGGAAGCTGACGTCGACTCATCGATCTCGATCCTGGCATCGGCGATATCGTGCAGGCGCTCGCGCTGATTCTTCGCGAGGCAACGGCGGAGAAGCCGCCGGATCCCCGCCGTTACGGTTTGCGGCAGTCGATTCCAGTCCGGCTCGTCCTTGAGGATGGCCGAGATCGTGTCGGAGGCCGTCTCCCCGGCGAACGCCTGCTTCCCCGTCAGCGCCTCGTAAAGCACACACCCGAATGCCCAGACGTCTGTGCGCTTGTCGACCGGTTTTCCCCTCGCCTGCTCCGGAGACATGTAGGCCGCGGTTCCCAGGATGACACCATCCTGGCTCCCCCGGAACGACGCCGTCGGTGACTGGGAAAGATCTTCGTCTCCCGATGTCTTGTCGGTCTCAAACGCCTTCGCGAGACCGAAGTCGAGCACCTTCACCTTGCCGTCGGGCGTGACCTTGACGTTGGCGGGCTTCAGATCCCGGTGAATGATCCCGCGCTCGTGCGCCGCTTCGAGCGCCTCCGCAATCTGGCGACAAAGAGTGAGCGCCTCATCTACGGGAAGCGGCCCCCGCGCGATGCGCTCGGCCAGCGTGTCACCCGGCACCAGCTCGAGCGCGAGATATCGGACGCCGTTCGACTCTTCCAACCCAAAGATCGCCGCAATGTTTGGATGGTTGAGCGCTGCGAGCAGCCGCGCTTCCTGATCGAAGCGCGCCAGGCGCTCCGGATCCCTGGCGAAGGCATCCGGGAGCACCTTGATCGCCACCTCACGCCCGAGCTTCGAATCCTTCGCCCGGTACACCTCCCCCATCCCGCCTGCGCCGAGCGGTGACTTAATCTCGTAGATGCCGAGCCGAGTACCTGCCGAGAGGGACACTAACGTTGCCCCTTCAGGAAGTAACTTTGTCGATTCACCATGATGGCCATGACGATGATTTGAATCATGGGTTCGCGAGCGTCAGGCGCCACAGTGACGAGCCGCCGTTGCTGCGGCAGTAGACAAGGAAGCGGCCGTCGGGGGAAATCGTCGGCTCCTCGATGAACAAAACGGCCTCCGGAAAAGCAGTGACGGCCTGAGCTGGACCTCCAGCGGCAGGCATACGGTAGATGTTCCGGTGGCTCGGTTGAAAGTAGATCCACCGGTCGTCCGGCGAGTAGAAGGCGTGCCGGATCCGCTCCTCCCCTGAGGTAAGCTGCTCCTCCTCGCCACCGGCAGCCGACATCCTCCATACCTGAACGGCTCCAGTGGCGTCCGATGTATATGCGATCCAGGCTCCATTCCTCGACCAGGTGGGGGTGTCCTTGTTCGAGGCGGACTCCGTGAGCTGGCGTGTCTGGCGGGTCTCCAGATCCATGAGGAAGAGCTGGGTAAACTCTCCCGCGCTGGTCGAGAACAGGACTGTTCGCCCATCCGGAGAAAACGTGCCGTTCGGCCCGACACCCCGCTGGGGAGGGATGAGCTCCTCGGCGTGGCTACCGTCAACGGCTGCAAGCCAGATGGACGACTTGCTATCCGGGTAGTAGCGCGCAACCAGCAACTCCTTGCCGTCGGGGGACCACTGGGGAATATTCGACCCCAGATCTTGCCCGGGAAGCTGCAACCTCTCCTGATGTCCGGTTTCAACATCGACAATCCAGGTCTCCATCGGCCCCAGGCGATCGCTGGCGAAGGCGACGCGCCGGCCGTCGGGAGAGACCGCCGGATAACGATCGATGACCTGTCCGCTGTTGAGCACACGTTCCGGCCCCGCGGGTGATCCTCCCTCGGGCGCGAGAGGCAGCAGTGTCAGGTTCAGCGAGCCCTCCAGCTCGGAGAGCGCCAGCTGCTTTCCATCCCGGGACAGTGCCAGATCTCGGAGCACGCCGGTCATGAGGCTGAAAGGTTGCGGGATTCCCTCGAGACCACCTGCCACCTCGTCTACCCCGACCGCGAGAAGCCGTGTTCCACCGAGCCGCTCCCGCGAAAGATACAGTAGGCGGTTCCTCGAGCTGTCCCAGACGTGGCTGTGGCTCGGAGCGGGCAGGAGCTCGCGTGGCTCCCCACCACCGGCCGGCACCAGGATGATCTCTCCTTGGACGCTCTCGAAGCTGACCCATGCACCGCCGGGAGAATAGTTGAGCTTGATGATCTCCCATTTCGACTTGTCACCCGGAAGAAGCACCGTCGGTGCACCCCCATCCGCGGGGATCTCCATGATCGACCGACGGTTTTCGAGCCCACTGACGTAAGCAATTCGACGCCCATCCGGATGCCAGGCGGGAAAATTTGCATCACGCGCGAGGCGGCGCGCTCTGCCTCCCAGCGCCGGCCCCAGCCACAGGTCTCCTCCAAAGGTTCTGAACTCCATGCCAAAGTTGGCGCCGATCTTGATCATCCCTGTCCGCGATGAACGCGTGGAAACAAAGGCGATCCGGTTTCCCTCCGGAGAGAAGGCGGGCTGGAAGTCCTGACCTGGACTGTTGGTGATGTTCACCTCCTGACCGCCGTCGACACGGCGCACGTAAATCTCGAAATCGCCGCTGCGGCTCGACGCGAAGGCGAGCAGGCTGCCGTCGGGCGACCAGGTCGGCCACTCGGAGAGACCCGGATCATGGGTTAGCCTGGCTACCTGCGAAACGGCGAGATCCGTTTTCGCCTCCTGCGAACCGCCAGGAGCCAGGAACCATGTCGCGAGCATCGCCAGGAGCGCGCCTGCCAGCCCGACGCCTCCGATCCATCCGACAGAGGGCCGGCCGGTGCGAACCGCTCCGTCACCCGCCGCTCGTGGAGAAAGGTCCGTGGTTCGGCTGAGCGTCTCGTCAATCTCGATCCGCGCGTCTCCGATGTCGCGGAGCCGCTTAGAGGCGTCTTTCTGGAGACAGCGGCGAAGCAGGTTGTGGAGATTCGCCGGCGTCCTGTCAGGGATTAAATTCCAGTGCGGCTCCCGCTCGAGGATCTTTGCAATGGTGTCGGATGCTGTTTCCCCCGCAAATACCTGCTTCCCGGTGAGCGCCTCAAAGAGCACGCAGCCGAACGACCAGATGTCGGTGCGCTTGTCGACCGGCTTGCCGCGCGCCTGTTCGGGAGACATGTAGGCGGCGGTTCCCAAGATCACTCCATCACCACTTCCCCGGAATGACGCCGTCGGTGACTGGGAAATATCCGCGGGCATCGTGCCGCCATCCTCCGTCTCGAACGCCTTCGCGAGACCGAAGTCGAGAACCTTCACCTTGCCGTCGGGAGTGACCTTAACGTTGGCGGGTTTGAGGTCGCGGTGGATGATCCCCTGCTCGTGTGCAGCTTCGAGCCCCTCGGCGATCTGGCGGGCGATCTCGAGGGCGTCGGCGACCGGGATGGCGCCCCTCTTTATCCGCTCCGCCAGGGTCTCGCCCTCGGCCAGTTCCATGACGAGGAACCGTCGGCCCTCGTGCTCCTCGAGGCCGTAAAGGGTGGCAATGTTCTGGTGGTTGAGGGAGGCGAGCAGCTTGGCCTCTCTCTCGAACCGGGCGAGATTCGCCTCGTCCTCCGCCACCGCCTCGGGCAGCGACTTGATCGCCACATCTCGTTCCAGCCGCTCGTCGTGCGCCCGATGCACCTCGCCCATCCCTCCGGCGCCGATCTTCTCGACGATGCGGTAGTGGGAGAGGGTCTTGCCGATCACGTCAC
>CBEVTG010000141.1:0-5614 GCA_965552745.1 uncultured bacterium | reverse complement strand
CAGTCGGGTCCCAGTCCACGTGCTATACTTTTTGTTCGTAGGCTGTTTTTTTTTTGCGGAAGAGTTAATGAGAGTAGATGCTTGGCATGTCACGATACGTGCGCCTGGGGGTGGGTTTCCTCATTCTGTTGTCAGTCGCTGCCCTGCAGCCGCAAACCTCACCAGCTCAGGCAGCAGATACCAACTCTCGACAATTTGTCGTCTATACCCAATACAATCCGACCTTCGTACCAGGGAAGAGCAAGCTTTTCTTCACGGTCACCGCGTACCTCCAGAACGGCACCTCGAAAGATTACAAGAACGTGGAGATCCTGCGCTCCTTCCCGGAAGGCTTCGAGGTCAGGACCGTGCCCGACGCTGTTCAGGCGGTGGTCAGCCGTCCCTCGGAGTTCAGGCAGGGGATTGACGCGAATCAGTACACGATGTTCCTGCCCGAGATCTGGGGAGGCCGCGGGGCCTCGGTCTTCTATGAGGTGCACCCGAAAGCTCGGTTCGATCAGGTGATGCTGCCGGGTCTGGAAATCGCCTTCGACCTCGAAGAAACCCGGCTAAACACCACCACGAGCGGGGATCTCCTGCAGTTCAAGCCTTATACCTATTTCAGTGGATCCCTGCGCGATTTTCTCAAACGCAACGCTCAGGTGGCGATGAACTTCGAAACCAAAGGCGACGCGTGGAGGATGGCTCCGATCGATTTCAAGGCGTCGGGGCGGAACCCGGCCGGAATCACCGGCATCAGCGGTGATCTCACGGAAGGTCATTTCCGTCTGCAGGCGGGCCTTCCCGGAAACTTCCGTGACCTGCTGGTCGTCTGGTGGCCCAACCGCAAGAAAGATCGCGTCCAGGCGGAAGAGGAATTCCGCAAGCTGGTCAAGAAATACTCTTCCTGGGTTGGACTGCGACAACTCATCGACGACAGCGTCAAGGTCAAAACCAACCACATGTTCAAGAAGTTTCGCGGCTGGTACGCCCAGGGTCTCTGGCGCGACGATGTTCCTGAACGCTATGGAGAGGGCCCCTTCTCCTCGGCCCTGATGTACTCTTCGGTCAGCAAGGCCGAGTACCTGCTGTTCTGGTGGGCTCAGGGGCGGGGAATGGGACTCGGGCGCAGCGACGTGCCACAGCCAGCGCGGGATGCTGCCCTCATGAAGCAACTCGATGGAATCGTCAACTCCTTCCGTCCATTCCGCAAGCACTGAGCGGCCCCGCCTGACCCTTCTGGGGGCCGCTTCCGGGATTCTCCTGCTCTTCACCCCTGCGGGTGCCGTGGAGATTCCGGAGCGCGGAACGGATCAGATCGCCCACTTCTGCATGGTGGCGCATGGCGGCTCCGAGCGCTGGGAGAAAGTCCGGGACATGCGTTTCACCCACGTGGTGACCCGCTACGGGCCCGGCAACGAGACTATCCAGGAACGTGCCGCAGAAGTCTACATGCGCCTTCAGCCTCGCCGGCAGTGCCGCATCGAGACATTCACGGAGGATGGAAAATCCCAGACCATCATCTACGACGGCGAGGAAATCCAGCTCCTGAACGACGGGGTGGCGGACACGGACAGCGTGGCCCTCAAGAGAGCACGCAGACGCGCTCTGAGCCTCCTCTACATGGCAGGCCTGCCCTTCAATCTGGACGATGAGGGCGTCTCCCTCTCCTACCGCGGAGAGGGCAAGATCGGCGAGCGCGATGTCTACCACCTTCGGGCCAGGATCATAGGTGGAAAAATCTTCTCGCCCGCCGATACGTACGACTACTTCATCGACAAGGAGACCTACAGGGTGGCACAGCTGGTCTACACGAACACCCGTGAAGGGGTCTCGTACCTGGTGTGGTGGACCGAGATGAAGATCCTGGAGGGCATCCTGCGTCCGGTACTCTGGGACTACATGGCCTCACCCCGGCAGAAGGCCACTTCAGTTGAATACAAGGATCTCCAGATCAACTCGGGGCTGGACAGGGCCTTGTTTGAAATCGATTGACTCCAGCCCCGTGGATTTTCCTGTGGAAAAGTAGTGAAGACCCGGTGTAATACCTGTGGAGTGTCCTGTGGAACCCCTGTGCACATTTCCCGTGTGTGAATACCGATGCGGCGGGAATTGAACGGGGCAAGACCTTCCACAGTTGCTGTGCAAAAGTCGGTGGAAAACCCGGCAGAACCACCCCCAAAATTTATCGTATTAAAAGACTTGGCGCACTTTGCACAACAATGGGTCAGGGATTTCGCACCAGCCTGAACGACCACTCCAGATCATCGCTCGAGTTCCCGGCGCGATCGATCGCCCGCACTCTCAGGTGGTGTTTCCCCGCTGCCAGCGTGCCATCGAGCGTCGCCTCGACCCGGTCGTGATCCGGATCGTACTCGAATAGAAGTGCTTTTCCGTCGAGCTCGAGCGTAATCCCTTCCCAGTCGATACCGGATCCGCGGTCGGTCACCTCCGCCCTTACGCGTCTCTTTTCCGGCCTTATGCTGGAGTTGGGCGCCGGCTGGACCCGGCCCCACTCGGGGGAAGCAGCGTCTTCGAAGGGGCGAAAAATTCCAAGCTCTCCCAGCTTGACCTTGACCTTGTCCTCGGACGCCTCGCCGGTACCTCCCGCATGGCTCCATGTTTCGCGCACGGGGTCCCACTTGTAGATGCCCACGCGTTCCATGCGGTATCGGTCCGGGTCGAAAGAGAAGCCCAGCGAGGCCTGCTTCGCGGGTACCCGCCAGGCCGGCTCGACGCGTACCGCCGTACCAGCCGGAATGAGACCCTCCTCCGCCGCCTGTGAGGGCACTTCCTGTAGCGTGAGCGCAGTGCCCGGCGGCAGCGCGCCGCGGGGCATGTGCAGATTTGCCAAACCGCTTCGCCTCACGGTGGAGGTGGTCCCGACAACCTCCTGCACTGCCTCGTAGACGGTCCGGGGGTCGGCGTAAAACCGCAAACGTCCTCCCTCCGGAACCCGTGCCACTAGCAAAGTTCCTGCCATGGCCCCGGCCGCGCCACCCGAGCGCCAGAGCGACGCGGAGGCGAGGGATCCGTCCGATCGAAGCAGGCGGTACTTCCGGGTCTCCTCCGGGCAGGATCCGCCGCCGGGAAGCACAACGGGCAGAACTAACGACCCGGGGAGCCACTGGGCCGCGGCGAGATCCACGCAGGGCTGCTCGGCCGACGACAGCGCCCCTACCCTGACCTGCTCCCGAGCCAGGGTTGCTTCCGAGGCACCCAGAACCTTCAGGCTGACACGGGACGCATTCCCGGCCGCGTCGCGAACCTCCACCTCCAGGCGGTGTTCAGCGCCCGGCGCGCTCTCGAGAAGGCCGGGAGGTGAGCTACCCGACCAGGCTGACGGGCCGTAGGCCAGGGGCCGGTATGCAAACCGGGTGGGGGACAGGTGGGAGTAGTGCGCATCATGAATGGCTGATACCTCGCGGATCTCACCGAACGAGTACGGCCCCACGCGGCTGCTGGCCACCTCCCGCCCGTCCCCCCAGACCCGGACCGCCGCGACTCCGAGCTTCGAACCGCCGGGCGCAGGATCGTACGCCTCGACCGCCAGATCAAACGACCCTGCCACTCGCACGGGACCTGCCTCCAGGATGCTGCCCGCCCCCCTGCGTACCTGCAGGCGCCTCTCTGTTTGCGCTCCTCCCACCCAGGCCCCGATCCTGCCGGCGAACACCCACAGGGCAGCGATCCGGGGCGGATCGGTATCCAGGACGGAAGGAAGCACGCCATCCACCAGGGGATCGCTCGGCAGGTTCCCCGGCGTGCGGACCTCGAAATGAAGATGCGGGAGACCCGCGCCGCTCTCGCCGGTTCGGGCGATAATTTGGCCGCGCCTCACCGGAACCGGCGGAGAGATCGTGACGTTTCCCGGGTACCGGCCCCGGTGGGCACGCGCGGCGTCCACGGCTGCATCCAGACCCGGCGCCGCGAACGACTCCAGATGGGCGTAGACCACGATGCGCCCGTCCCTGAGGCGCAGGTACAGGGCCCGGCCGTACCCCCTCCACTGGACCTTCAACTGGAAGATTTCCCCGTCGCCAGCGGCCCGCACCGGCAGGCCAGTGGCTCCTCCGGTTGATAGATCTACGCCGCCGTGCACCCGCCCCCCGGGCCGGTACTCCCCAAACGAGGACCTCAGGCGCGGAGGGGAGTCAAGAGGCCACAGGAGGTTCTGATGCCCCTTCTGTTGGGCGCCTCCGGCGATACACCAGGAAGCCAGGAGGCCTGGAATGAGCGCCAGAAAGACTCTGAAGACCCATCGGGGCCGGTCACGGCCTCCGCGGCCGTGGCGGGCGGGCCGGCACCCCTCAGGCAAATGGTTGAAAAATTGGCAATTGCACACTAGATTTCGATCCGAGGCCAACCTGAATGCCCCCGTCTGCTTTCAAGGATTTTACGGTCACCTACCGCCCCGGCGAGCGCATCTTCTCTGAAGGGGAGAAGGGGGCCGAGTTCTTCGTGGTTCAGAAGGGACGGGTGGAGATCTTCCAGGAACAGAAAAAGGGTCGAAAGCCGCTCGCGCACATGGAGAAGGGCGATTTCTTCGGGGAGCTTTCCGTGCTTCTCGACGTGCCCCGCGCCGACAACGCCGAAGCACTCGAGAAATGCGAGCTGATCGTCATCAACTCCACTGTGTTTGATCAGATGATTCGCTCCAACATCGAGATCGCGGTGCGCATTCTCCGCAAGCTGTCTCTACGATTGCTGGAGACGACGCAGAAGTTGCAGAGCGTGCAGGGAACCGCGAGCGCGGAGAGCGCCGACGCATCGGCCCCCGCCACCATGATCGCGGAGGAAGAATCCGCTCCGCCCCTCGAGGCCGCCCCCCAAGCGGAGGTCGTGGAAGAGGAGCCTCTCCAGGGAGCGTATCTGGAGACCGACGATGGAGAGCAGCATTTCATTCTTGAAGGAGACACGCTGACGATAGGGCGTTTCGATCCGGTCACCGGTCTCAAACCCGAGGTCGATCTCTCTTCGGTGGACATAAATCGCTCCGTGTCACGGCGTCACGCCAAGCTCCAACTCGACAACGGAGTTTACCAGCTTTCGGAGGAGGTCGGGGCATTGAACGGCACACTGGTCAACAACCGGCGGCTGGTCCCCGGCAAACCGTCACCGCTCAGCGATGGCGACACGGTCCATTTCGGAAGTGTGCAGTTGAAGTTCCGCAACAAAACATGAGCATCTGGTAACCGAGGTTTTATGGCCCACTTCATTGGCGGTAGCGCTTACACCATGGCAAAAGACATCGCCGAGGGCTTCGTCCTTCTGAATGGCACGATGCTCCGGAAGTTTTCTCGTCCCGAAGTCCAGCAGGTGTTGTTCGAGCTCGACAAGCTTGCGCGAGAATCGCGCAGCCTGATCGTTGAGCAGAGCGACATCCAGGGCATCCAGAAGAAGAGCCGCCGTCTTTCACGTATCACCTCCGCGCTGCTGATCCTCAAAGGCAAGTTGAGCGTCCGCCGCTGACGTTTGCGGCGTTGACGGCGCCAAATGGCGCGTGTTACGCTGCTTTTCGGCCACCGGCCCGGGCAGCCGCACCGTGGGTTTCCGCTCTCTCGATCTGGGCTACCTAGCCCTGCAACTCGTTGTATTCCTGTTCTCGCTTTCGTTCCACGAGGGTGCGCATGCC
>CBEVTG010000140.1:0-5631 GCA_965552745.1 uncultured bacterium | reverse complement strand
GATCGCGTCAAAGTGGCCTTCTTCCACCTCGGGCGGTGGCGGGAACCTGGTCCCTGAGTCATCGATTTTCCCGGGTGTAGCGCGGACTTTCAGGGTTCCATAGTACCGGCTCAATCCGGTATCGCTCACGAGGCGTGGCTCGATCATCCAGACGTTCTCGTACTCATCGATTGCTGAGCGAATTACTTTCGCCAGCCAGATCCTCGAATCATGATCTCTCGGGAGATGCCTGTAGACTTCCAGCGCCATCGAGGTGAGAAACGGAGGCTGGGAGCGAATGAGGTAATAAGTCCGGTTGGCGTTCAGGATCATTCCGTAGTGGGTTATCTGGTATACGAAGTTGTCAACCATCGCCCTGGCCAGATCGACCCGTCCATCCTCCAGAAGACCCAGGGCTTCGAAATAGCTGTCCCAACCGTACATTTCGTTATAGCGGCCGCCAGGAGCCACGAACGGCATCCCCCGGTATGTCCCATCCGGTGTGGCTTCCAGGGCGAGGCTCAGGAGTCCGTGGCGGCAACCCAGGCTCTGGATAAATCCGGGAGAGATCTCCTCCTTCGGGGGGAGCTTCACGATTGTGAGATCGATGTCGGATTGCTCTGCGGCGCTCTGGCGGAAATATGCGAGACCGATCGGATCGGTTGCAGGCACGTACAGGTAGCGGGGTATCTGCCGATCAGATCTCATCACATCGGCCTGCAAGGCAGCACAACGCTCATCCATTTTTTCGTCGGGAAGAATTTGATCGAGGTGACTCCTGTCCAGGCGTCTCGTGAGGGCATCCCAGTAACGGTCTCGAATCGATCGGGAGATTCGCTGCACCGGGTCTTCAAAGATTCTTTGACGGTCAATCTCGGCAGGGTCCTCTCCCGTTTCCTGCGCCAGCTTCAGTTCCTGAAGAAGGTTGGACAGGTAATAAGTGCCTGCCACGAAATACTTTTCTCCGCCGAGCGCGGTCAGCCAGAAGCGCTTATCACCGCGCCCGCCCTGTTGAAGGTTGAGATCGTCGATGGTGATTTTCCTGTCGCCGTCGGTATCTTCTTCGTCAATCAGACGTTCGAGGGTATGGGCTACGTTTACGGAAATTGGCAGACCCGGCCGGGAATCCGAACCGCCCCGATGGGGTTCATAGGGAGCGCAGATGATGATGAGGCTGGTGAGGCTGCAGAGAACGAACTTCAGGCCAGAATGCCCTGTTTTTCTCATAAACCAAACCCGAACCAATTGATGGTGAGGGGCATTGTACCTCCGCCCGAATGCTTGAACGGTCAATACTGTGAGATCTGAAGCTCGGGGTTCTGCGTGAAGTTACTCACCCGCTGTGTGAATTCTCACAGTTCCAGCAGGGTAATGACCACAAGACATGGAGAACGTGCCAATCCAGCACAGGAAATCGTACCGGATCCAAACGGCATCTTCTTTGCATGGCAAGCATCGCCGGGGGGAAGCTTTCGGGCGTTATCAGTCACCGCGTGGCCAGAATCCGTGATCTCATCGATCGCAAGGCAGGGACCTTCCGCGTCGTCTAAGGAGGAGGGGCATTTCCATGTTTGACTGGTTTCCCAGGAACATCTCCACGTATGGGGGAGATATCGATTCCGTCTTTTATCTGATCCTCTACATCGTGGGAGTCTGGTTTGTGGTGAGCGAGGGACTCATTTTTTACTTCATCTTCCGATATCGCCGCCGGCCGGGAGTCCGGGCAGCCTTCATTTCGGGGGAGAAATGGAAACAGGCTGCGTGGATTCTGATCCCTGCCGCCTTGGTGTTAATTCTCGATCTGGGGATCGACCTCCAGGGCGCCCAGGCGTACGAAAAGATCAAGGGCGATCTGCCGGAATCTGATCTGACGGTTCACATTCACGGCAAGCAGTTCAACTGGGAAATTACCTATCCCGGCCCGGACGGCCAGTTCGAAACGGCCGATGACCTGAGGGAAGACAACGAACTGAACGTGCCCGTCGACTCGGTGGTTGAGATTGTGTTCACCTCCGGGGATGTCATCCACAGCTTCTTCGTCCCGACCCTGAGGCTCAAGCAGGATCTCGTGCCCGGCCGGAAGATCCCCGGCTGGTTTGAAGCAACCGAGACCGGAACCTTTGAGATTGCCTGTGCCGAGCTCTGTGGATTCGGTCACTACACCATGCGCGGTGTGCTGGTAGTTCATTCCGCGGAGGATTACAGGATCTGGGAACGGGAGCGGTGGCCCGATTCCTGAGATCTGGCTTGATCAATCCTGTCATCGTGACGGGATGATCCAACCTGGAGCAAGGCAGCAAATGGAAGATCATCAGACCAAACTGAGCTTCGTGCGCCGGTACATCTTCTCTGTGGACCACAAGGTCATTGGCAAGCAGTATCTCTGGCTGGGCCTGGTCATGGCGGTGCTGGGCGGGCTGATGGCTTACATGATGCGGTGGCAGCTCGCCTGGCCAGAAACAGCCGTTCCGGGGGCTGGCTGGATTCCGGAGCCGAGCACTTACGGGGGAATCATCCCGCCGGAATTCTACGATGCGCTGGTGACCATGCACGGAACCATCATGGTCTTCTTCGTCGCCATGCCGATCCTGCTGGGAGGTTTTGGAAATTACTTGCTTCCGCTCATGATCGGAGCACGGGACATGGCCTTCCCCCGGCTCAACATGATGTCTTTCTGGACCCTGTTCGCCGCTTCCACATTGATGATTGCTTCGTTCTTTGTCCCTGGCGGCGCTGCTTCAGCCGGCTGGACGGGATACGCGCCGCTCTCCGCCGATCCAATCTATACGGGCGTCAACTGGGGGATAAACCTGTGGCTCCTGGGCCTGGCGCTCGAGTTCACATCCTTCCTGATGGGTGGCGTGAATTTCCTGACCACAGGCATTGCCATGCGGGCGCCGGGTCTGACAATGTTCAGGCTACCTCTCATGGTATGGATGCAGCTTGGAGCCGCCCTGATATTCATGTTCTCCGTGGGTCCGCTGGTGGCCGCTGCCGTAATGCTTCTGATGGACCGGATCGCTGGAACCGGTTTCTTCGTGGCTGCACGAGGCGGCGATCCACTTCTGTGGCAGCACCTTTTCTGGTTCTTCGGCCATCCGGAGGTCTATGTCATCCTGCTGCCGGGCATGGGCGCCATCATGGAGATCCTGCCGGTTTTTTCGCGGAAACCCATTTTCGCCTACCGCACCATCATTTATTCCACCATCTCCGCCGGCATCCTGAGCTTTGTTGTTTGGGCGCATCACATGTTCGTCAGCGGCATGGATCCCCGTCTGTCCATGCCCTTCAGCATTACGACCATACTGATATCGGTTCCCTTTGCCATCATCATATTTGCGATGATCGCGACACTGTGGAAAGGATCGATCGCATTGCCGACGCCGATGTTGTTTGCGCTGGGTGCCCTGGTGACGTTCCTCGTCGGCGGGGTGACCGGAATCTTCAACGGATCCGCACCCGTGAACATATACATCCACGACACCTACTTCGTGGTGGCGCACTTCCACTTCACCCTGGTACCGACGGCTCTTCTGGCCGGATTCGCAGGAATCTATTTCTGGTTTCCGAAAATGTTCGGACGGATGCTCAACGAGGTGTTGGGCAAGATCCATTTCTGGCTGACGGTAATCCTGTTCAATCTGGTCTTCATTCCCATGTTCGCGCTGGGGCTGAAAGGTCACGTGCGAAGGTTGTATGACCCCACGCAGTATGAGTTCTTGCGTCCGTTGCAGCCCATCAACGCTTTCATTACAGTGTGCACGATAGCTCTGTTGGTTGCCCAGATTGCCTTCATTGTCAATTTCTTCTGGAGCATGTGGCTCGGCAGGCGCGCGGGAAGCAACCCCTGGAAGGCCAATTCTCTCGAATGGGCCGCTTCGACACCTCCACCGCACGGGAACTTCGACGTGCTGCCGACCGTTTACCGTGGCCCCTACGTATACAGCCATCCCGATAACAAGGAAGATTGGCTGCCACAACACGTTCGAGCGGAGAGTTGAAAATGCACCGTGCTGCCACAGCCGAGCCAAGAACAGACTTCGAATCGACCACTGGTATTGCCATTGGTAAGCTCGGAATCTGGTGGTTTCTGGCATCCGAAATCATGGTGTTCGGCGGACTCGTGAGCACCTATCTTCTGTTTCGCATGGCGAGTGGGGGAGCGTGGACCGAGCTCGCGTCCCACGTGAACGCTAAGATCGGTGCCATCAATACCGTTGTGCTCTTGACGAGCAGCTTGACCATGGTCATGGCGTTTGATGCCATTGGGAGTGGGCAGCGGTCCAGAACACGATTCTATTTGGGCTTGACCGTTCTGCTGGGGCTGGCGTTTCTGGGCATCAAGGGGGTGGAGTACACGTCCGAGATTCGACATGGATTTACCCCGCTCTCGGGAGTGTTCTGGTCCTTCTACTACACGATGACAGGTCTCCACGGTCTCCATGTCCTGGGAGGGATCGTGGCCAATGCAGCCCTCTATGTGATGGCCATCAGGGGAACTCTCTGGTCAGGCGTCCAGCAACGTGTGGAATATGTCGGCCTTTACTGGCACTTCGTGGATGTGGTGTGGATCTTTCTCTTCCCGCTCCTGTATCTCTCGTATTGAGCGGACAATCGCTCATGTGTTTTAAGGGATACGAGGGGCGCCGTGACCAAAGGACGGGAGGTATGTGTGGGTGACGAACAGGGATCGCGCACGTACGTGATCATCTGGTGCTGGTTGATGGGCCTTCTTGCCATCAGCCTGGCCGCAGTGTATCTTCCTTTTCCGCAGTGGGTGACCGTAACCATAATCTTCGCGATTGCAGGCGCAAAGGCAGTTCTGGTCGGGTACTACTTCATGCACCTTCGCTTCGAAAAGCAATTGATCTACTGGATTGTGGGAACTCCAATCGTGTTGTTTGTCATCATGACCATCACCCTTATCCCGGACATTGTTTTCAATCGCTGATATCGAATTCGATATGAACACCCGAAATGTCAGCTATCCCGTGCCTCTCGGAACCGGGTTTCCGATCCATCGCGGCCTTCTGGGATTGCTAATCTTTCTTTGCACCGAGGCAATGTTCTTCGCAGGCCTCATCAGTACTTTTCTGATCCTGCGGGCCGGTAGTGGAATCTGGCCGCCTGCGGAACAGCCCCGGCTGCCCGTCGCCATGACCGGAGCAAATACACTGTTGCTGCTGGTAAGCGGGTACACCGTTATTCGAGCCGTAAGAGCCATCCGCGGGGATCAGGTGAGAGAGTGCACAGGATGGCTCCTTGTCACAGGGGTTCTGGGTAGCCTGTTCATGGCTGTGCAGGGATACGAATGGGCCAACTTGCTGCGTTTCGGTTTATCCATCACCTCGAGTAACTACGGCGCGACCTTCTACACATTAATCGGCGCACACAGTCTACATGTCCTGGTTGCGCTCATAGCGCTGCTCCTGGTCCTGGTGAAGGCTGCCACGGGCCAGTACTCACGATCGGATCATACCGGCATCGTTCTGTGCCAGACCTACTGGCTGTTCGTGGTGGCAGTGTGGCCGGTGCTCTACCTGCTGGTCTACGTCTGGTGAGAAAAGAGAGATGGATCCGGGCATACAGGAAGACCGTATAGTGGCAGAAGCGGGCTCGGCTTCCCGATGTTGGCGGTTTGGGTTGAGTGCG